>DATMBT010000385.1:0-18202 GCA_035559475.1 Gemmatimonadaceae bacterium | reverse complement strand
GCGCGAGTACATGGGGCGCCTGGACCACGTCTCGCGGTTTCGACGTCCCAAGGCCACGCCAACGATAGAGCTGGACAAGCGCGGAGGAGTCTGATGAAGGCCGTTCGATCCTCACTGGGTCCGGTGCTGGCGGCAGTACTCTGCGCCATCACACCGGCGAGGGGTTCCGCGCAGGCTTCTAGTGCGAAGGTCTGGGAGAACTACGACTTCGTTCCCGGAAACAAGGTCCTGTTCTACACGGATTTTTCCGAGGACGTCGTAGGCAACTTTGCTCGCGGGCTGAAATACGTGAGCGGTCCGGCGGAGATCGTAGAGCGTGAAGGCGTGAAAGTGCTCCGCGCGACAGGTCGCGCCGAGTTCCAGATCCCGATCGGTCGCAAGCTGCCATCGCGGTTCACGATCGAGATCGACGTGTTGACCGCGCTGGAACCGCCAGCGGGTTACGACATCGTGGCGTTCGAGGGCGGGCCGGAGATGGATCGCGGCGACAATTCGGCCGAGATCAACTGGTCGCCTGAAATGACGATGATCATCGGCGGGAAGCGCGACCGCGAACAACGGTTCGCGGACGAGGTTGTGCTACAGGCGAAAGGCGTGCTGACGCACCTGCGCGTCCTCGTGGACGGCCCGTATCTCAAGATGTACGCGAATGAGCGGCGGATCCACAACATCCCGGAGCTCCCGTTCAAGCGCGACGCCGTTATCCGTGTCTCGTTCAAGGGCGGCGAAGAGGATAACGCCACGTTTCTCACCGGCGTCCGCGTCGCCGAGAGCGAGACCGACATTCTTTACGATGCGCTGTCGGCCAAGGGACGTTGGGCGACGCAGGGTATCATGTTCGCGACCGGGAAGGCGGATCTGCAACCGGAGTCGCGCCCGGTGCTCAAGGAGATCGCGGCGACGCTCAAACAACACGCCGATCTCAAGATCCTGATCGAGGGGCACACGGACAACGTCGGATCGGCGGCGAGCAACCTCGCGCTCAGCGAGGCTCGGGCGGCGGCGGTGAAGGGTGGGCTCGTCGCCGAGTTCGGCGTTGACGGAAACCGCATAACGACGAAAGGGTTCGGGGACACGAAACCGTCGGTGCCTAACACCAGCGCTGCCGGCCGGGCACAGAATCGGCGGGTGGAGATCGTGAAGCAATGAGAGCGAGTGACGGGTGGCTTCTGTGCCTCACACTCCTCTCTGGTACCCGAAGCGCCGGTGCGCAGCGGAGCGTGCCACCTCCCTGGTCCAGTGAACCGCCGAACTTCGTGGACGCTACCGCGGCGGAACAGGCGAGCGTGATCGCGACGCTGAACGAAATCGAGCGCATCCTGCGCCAGGTTCCGGAACTCGCCCAGCCGCGCGGCTTCGAGATTCTCAAGCACGTCGCAAGCGGCCCCCATGATTGGGCTCCTGGCGGCCCATTCCATATGGCACTCGGGCTTCAGTTCTTCGCCCCGAGCAGAAAAATCGCGGGTGAAGGACGAGGGTGCCTGGGTGTATCCGTGAACCTCCCGACTGGACGTCCTACCGAGATTCGCGGTCTGGAAGGTGATAACGGCCGTGAGTTCCATCTCGAGTGGCTTGTCGGCGATCCGAAGCCCGGCTCCACCGTCGTCTACGAGGGACTGCGCTGGGACACTCCCGAGTTCGATCGACGCCCCGGATTCGTCACGTTCACGACGGGCGGTGTGTTTCCGTGGCTACCGGTAACACGCGAGGAATACCTCCGCGCTGAGATCCTGGGGGTCGAAGGCAAAACGGGCGATCAGGAAACGTCGTACAGAAAAAAGCTCGAGAAGACCACGTACGACAATTGGATCGAAGCGGCCGCAACGCGAAAGAAGGAACGTGAGGCGATGATCGCCAGCATGGAGCGGGCACAGGGCCGTGCTGCCGCCGACGAGCTCCGGAAGACGTTGGAACAAACGGAGCGCGAGGTCACGGGAAACCTGAGAGCGCAGGACGCCGAGGAGCGCGCGCGGAACACGGAGTTCCTCGCCACGACGAGGGATGGCGATCGATTCCGCGCGGAGCTCGCCGCGTTGTCACCGGCCGAGCGTCGCTCGCCCGCCATGGCGATGGGGTACGGCCCCCTGGTTCCGGCCGATGCTCCCGGTGCAAACCGGTTTCTGAAACCCGATCCCGAGTTCTGGCGCATGCGGCGATCCCGCACCGAAGTGCACACCATCACCGTGTCATTCTATCCGTACCAGACGTGCGCCGAGCCGGCAGTGCGCGAGGCGCTGTGGAAGGCGTACACCACGCTCGACTGGATGGCGTTCAAGCGCATCGTGGACCGGCCATGGTGAAGATGAGGCATTGTGGGCTGTTACTCGCCGGATTGGCGCGTCCGCTCGCAGCGCAGGTCCCGACACTGCCCGCACCGCGATCACCGTGTGACTTCGACCGGATCGTCTGCGAGTACAGTGGCGTCATCAACGTGACGAACGTGGAGGATGGGAAGGAGGTCATCGCCGCGTCGGTGACGCGCGGCGTTGTGGATTGCATTGTGCGCTACACTGACGATCAGGGAACTCGAGGCGCCAGCGGAGCGGGCCTGATCGAGATTGTACTCGGCCTCACCCCGGATCCAAACGACAGCCTGCCAGCCGGGGCGACACGTAACAGCAAGCTGTACACGGTGCGCCTGGCGTGCCCCGATGCCACGTACAGTTCGCCGCGCCAGGCCGCATGGTCCCACTCCTACGATTCGTACAAGCGGGCTGGTGGCGACGTCGGCCTGGACTCACGCGGCCAGGCGCTTCCTCCCGCCTTGCTCCATGGTTCCTACACCGCGGCCTATGAAAGCGGCACCGGGACTGTGCAGATGTCGTGGCGGCTTTGCCGCAACTGTGCGCCGCCCCCGCCGCCTTCTCTTCCTCCCGCATCCAAGCCATGACGACGATCATCGGAGAACTCAGGCGCAGGATGCGTGGCCTTTGCACGGGGCTTGCATTGCTCCTGTGCACGTCGTCGACCATGTCGGCGCAGATAGGCCCGTCTCCTGCCGGCCGTGCCGCCAAGCAGAACCTCGCATGGCTCGACTTTACGGCGACACCCGTCGGCGACTTTCCGTCGAACATCGCCATGCTCGACGGTGTGATGAACGTGGTCGATGTCAACGGCCGACACATGCTTCGCGCGTCCAGCACGTCGGCGTTTCTCATCCAGTTGCCGCAGGTCCTGCCTGTCGATTTCACGATCGAAGTCGACCTCATACCGAAGGTCGGCGCCAATCCGGCGGACATCGGCTTCGAGGGCTCGCCAACGATCAATCAGGGATCGTCGTCGGCCAACATCCTCTGGCACTCCCACAGCCTGCAAGTTGTCGGCGGAGCGGTGGACAACTTCGAGACACGATTCCCAGAATCACTCGCACCAACCCTGGAGGGGAAACTCACCCGCGTCACCATTGTCGTCGAGGGGACGATCATCAAGGTGTACACGAACGGTCGGCTGCTCTCGACATTGCCTAACCGCAAGTTCATGCGCGGACCGGTGCTCCGCGTGTATCTGGGCGGGCAGGACGACGGGACGGCTGCCGTGTACCTGGCCAGCTTGATCGTCAGGCCGGGCGCAAATTCAGCGACGCAGGGCTCCCCGACTGGCAATCCGTCGCCATCGTCGACTGGTGGTGGCACTGGAACTGGTGCGTCCGGAACAGTCACTTCACCACCATCACATACCCCTCCGATAAACAAGACGGCGCCGTCGAACGTTGCTTCGTTCGGGTTATCTGTCGGACCTCGTCAGGGATGGGGGGCGAACATTTCGTGGCTGCCGTTTCCGGGAAGCGTGCAATACGTCATCGGGCGCCGACTGGCTGGCCAGAGCTTCGCTTCCATCGGCACCGTCACGAACAACACCGCCGGCAATTTCAAGGCGGACATCGCTGTTCGTACAAGCACGCACTACGACTATCAGGTGACAGCCGTCGACGCGAACGGAACGATCCTGGCCATCAGCGCGATTCAAGGCATCGACACGCCCGCGCAGTATCCCAGTGTGCAGGGCCTCTCCGCCACCGCGGCACCGCTGCAGACGGTCAACGTCACGATGGCGGGTCAAGTCACCAGCGTGCAGGGGCAGGTGATGACATATATGTGGGACAATTCTCCGTTCATCGGTAACCAGTTCGCGACGTTGGACCACATCACCACCGATCCTGCCACTGGTCAGCCGACGTCGGTCAGGTCCTGGAACACGCTGAATCCCGTCCAGCCCGGCGCGCAGTTTGGTGTCGCGGCCGGAACGTCGGCACGCTTCTGCGTCGCGGCCATCCCCGATCCAGACGATGCAACGAACCTGGCGTCGCCAACATGCCTAACGACAACTCTGGCACCGGCGCCTCGCACATCGACGACGAACACCAGGGTCACCAACGCCCTGAACGACGCTCCGGCACCGACCGTGACCCTGACGCCAACCGCGGGGGGAATCAAGGTCGCGTACACGCTCGTCCCCGGTGCGGTGAACCATACGATGTGCCGCGAGTCTCCGGCGGGCAGCGCGTGCATGCCGATCGGCGCTCCCGGTGTCACGGTTCTGAATAACGTCGCGACCGTGTGGGACCTCGCACTGTCGCCGGCGACCTACGCGTATCGTGTCACCGCCACGCAAGCCGACGGACACTATGGTGAGAGCGCGACCACGACGGCCGCGCCCGGGCCGTTGCCCGCGCCTCAGAACGTACGCGTGTCCAACGTGAGTATGACTCCCTATCAGGTCACGCTCGAGTGGGACCCGGTGCAGTACGAAGACTTCCAGGGAATGAAGTCGATCACGACGTATCAGGTGCCGGGAGGGGCGTCGTGGTCAGCACAGACGGTGAATGGCACTCAGGTCACCATCCCGCTCTCGTCCGCACAGGCGACGTATGATTGGCACGTCAGCGCCGTCCTGCCTGCTCCGGCCGGAGCAAGTTCGGTCACGTCGGCGTTCGGGAGTGTGTCATATACCACTCGGTACAGACTCGTGGTTCTCGGATTCTGGGCCCACGGCAATACCACTGACGTGGGCGTGCTCGACGGGAACGGCGACGAGGTGTACCTAACGACTGCGGTGAATGTGACCGACCGGTCGCTCTCATCAAGCGCGGTCACGACGATCCGGTCGTCAACCTTCGGTGACATCTTTGGGCGGCCGAATCGGATAAAAGCTGGAACACTCACCGCGAACGGCGGGCTGAAGAGCTTCAACCCGGTTCCGAACTCGCTCGACTTGAGCGCGCCCGTCAACCTTTCCTGGCCGCAGTTCCCATATCAGATCTGGGAGGGGCCCCTCGACAATCAGGCGATGGTGGTCGTGCACACCAGCATCTGGGAGGAGGGGAGTACCAATCACACCCAGTTGGCCTGGGTCAACAAAGTCTCGAGCGGAGCCCAAGGCGCGTACGCAGGACCCTCGTGGCCGAGAACCCTGAGCGCCCTCAAGACACTCCGGGACGCGAACGATATCGGGCCGACGACCGGAGAGCCTGTGGTGCGGTGCGTAGTCGACATGTTCAGCCGCACGTCGCCGGACGATTGTTCGCCTGGAGAGGACCGGCCCATAGGCCTGATCGACTGGGGGGACAATAAGCACTGGTCGGACCGCGACCAATTCGTCGTACTCACCCATGATGCGATCGAGCGAGCCTTGCTGACGTCGCCGGCGGCGCAACCCATCATCACTACCAGTACCACTGTCGCGCCGCGCGTGGGCGCCGGCGTGCTCGCCGTCAACTTCAATGACTCACGGCGCGCGCCCCCATTCCAGTGGGGCGAGTATGTCGTGTACCTGAAGGTCGAGCGAGTGCCGTAGCATGCGACATCGACTCACCACTGTCCTTGTCGCTACGCTGGTCACGGCGACGAACGTCTTTGCGCAGGTAGGCCCGCCTCCTCCCGGCCGTGCCGCCAAGCAGAACCTCGCATGGCTCGACGTTACGGCGACACCCGTCGGAGACTTTCCGTCGAACATCGCATGCTCGACGGTGTGATGAACGTCGTGTTCAGCGATCCTAACGCCAGCCAACCGCCCAGCGACGCGGAATGTCTCCTCACCAAGGTGCCGTGAGCCATTCGTGAAGCCTAACGCGCAGCTTGCAGCCACGCGCGCGCTCGGTCATGGCGCGCCTGGAACGCCGGATCGGCATGCTCCCACGCGTTCGCAACGGCGCGGTAATGCACGGCCGCGCTGTCGCGCGCGCCCATCGCGGCGAACGCCTGGCCGAGCAGCTCGTGCAGCTCCGTGCGCGACACGTACAGACTCGACCCATCGAGCTCACCGTGCAACGCCGCACGGACCACTGGCACCGCCTCATCCGCGCGACCGAGCCGTACCAGGACCCGGCCTAACTCGTAGTTCACCCGCGTGAAGCCATTGGTCGGTGAGTGGACCGCTTCGCGCAACTCGGTCGCCGCCTCGGCGTCGCGCTTCTCGGCCACCAGCAACATCCCGCGGATGTAGTGGTGCGCCCGGCGGTCTCGCCCGTAGTTGCTCCGCTGCCCCCAATACTCCACCGTGTCGGCGAGGGAGCGCAGCCGTGCGGTGTCACCCGATGCCGCCAACACCATCGCCAGCAGGGTCTTGCTCCATGTCTTATGGCGCGCCATGGTCCCGGGTGACCAGTCGGAATACGACCAGCCGGCCCGTGTGCCGAAGATCGAGAGCGCCGTGCGGTAATCGCCTGCCTCCAGCGCGAGAATGCCGCCAGTGAAGTCGTTGGGACTTCCGTCACCGAACCGCCGCGCCTCGGTCAATCGACCTTGCTGACGCAGCAGCATGACTTTCACCGACTTTCCGTCTGAGACATCCGCGGCTCGCGGAGATTCCAGCATCGACTGCACCCGTTTTTCAGCGCCTGCATAGTCTCCAGCAAGAACGAGGCGACTGGCGAAGTAGACCTCGCCGACGCTCCCTGGATGCACCTCGTGGAATTTTCGCAGGTTGGCATGGGTCGCTGCCGAATCACCGCGGAGCGCCGCCGTCATGACGAGGATATGCCGTGGATAGTGGTTCCACGGGCGCAAGCGCAGGTATCGGTGCGCCGTTCGCTCGGCCGCAGGCAACGAGTCCCACCAGAAGTAAACCGCCGACAGCTGGTTCAAGTCCTCACACAACCGGCATGCCTGACGATCGACCGGTTCGGTGGCCGAGTCGATCGCGATCGCGCGCTCGATGGCATTCCGCGCGTCGGCCCACTGCCCACGCGAAAAGTAGGCCTTCGACAGTTGTTCGTACGACTGCGGCTCGCCGGGGTACCTGAGCGACAATGATTCAGCCACCGCCATCGCCGCGGGATTGATCGTCCGCTCGAGTATCTCCGCCGTCACGAAGAGCCGATTGCGCTCGGGGAGCCGCGCGGCAAGGCGCATGGCTCGCCCATAGCGCGCCGTTTCGGTCACGGCGTCTCCGGACTGCAGGATCGCGTCGTAGTACGCGGCCATGGCGAACGTGGAATCTTCTTCCAGCGCCGCCGTAAACAGCCGCGTCGCCGCCGCATAGTCGTACTGGTAGAGCGCGCGGAGCCCTTCCTCATACAGCCGATACGCGACCGGCGATGCCGTCGTGGCTTCGGAAACCGACCCGACGGGGGAGCGGAGCCGCAGGTCGTGCGCGATGGACGCGGTCATGCTGTCCACGAGCGCATAACGATCGTTGGCCTGCACTCGATAGGCACCCCGCACGATGCCCGTGGCGACTTCAACCCGCTGGATCTCCAGCGCGAGGCTCCACTGCGGCCCCGCGAGCAGACGACCCTGCAGGATCTCGGTCGCGCCGGCGCGGCGTGCCGCGTCCACGTATCCGACCGACAGCGTGTCCTGGCCGGGACGCATCAACTCGAGCAGGCGCGTGTTCGACAGCACCGAGAACCCCGCCACTCGTGCGAGGTTGGTGGCCAGCATGTCGGTGAGCACGCCGCCTATCCGTAACGTGTCGGGCACGCCGTCCTCACGGATCATTCCCACGGCGAACGTGGAGGGTTCCCGTCTCGCGAGGAGCCATCGATCGGCGGTGAGGAACGCCACCACGGCGAGCGCACCGACCGCCGAGGCCCGGCCGACCGTCAGCCGGCGCCGGCCCCGCCGACGTACCGTCGCGGATTCGTACCGGACGCCGCTCGCATCAATGGCGCTGTCGGAGTCGTGGCCGGCGGCGTGGACCGTCGCCGGAGCTTCGGGTGCCACGCGGACGACCGGCGGCGACGGGATCGCGCGCAACTCCGCCTCCAGCTTCCGGATCTCCGGATCCGGGTCCGCCTCCAGCTCCCGACGAACCAGGCTCTCGTGCGTGCGGGCGAACGCCAGGGCACCGGCGCGGTCGCCGCGGGCGGCGAGTACCTTCAGGAAGCCTAACGCGAAGCGCCCGCTCAGCGGGTCGAGTCGCGTCAGCCGTTGCCACCACTCGGCCGCGCCGTCGAGGTCACCTCCGGCTTCCGCCTGCTTCGCAAGCGCCAGCCCGGCGCGCGTGGCGTCGGCGGTGAGTGCGGCCCTCTCGTCCTCGACCCACCGCTCGAATCCCGGAGCGCCGGGAAGGAAGAAGCCGTCGAGGAATGGCCCCGTCGCCAGGTTAGCCGCGCGGAAGGAGTCGCCGGCCTGCATCGCTGCGCGGAACTCCCCGACGTCGGAGACGAGCCGCGTACGATCGAGCAGGAGCACAGCATCGGTCTGGACGACGTCCTCGCCGAGTTCCTGGCGCAGGGCGTACAGCGCCTGCCGGAGCGAGTGTCGGGCGTGCTCTTCGTCCGCTTCGGGCCAGAAGATGGCGTACATCCGCTCCCGCGACACACCCCGGTCGCCGGCGGCGAGAACCGCCAGGATCGCGAGCCGTTGGGGCCGGAGCCGCGGTAGCCGCCCGTCAGCCGACTCCAGTGCGAGGCCGCCGAAGGTGACAAGACGCATCATGCTGCCGCCATCATGTGGGGCAGGTCCGGCGGAGTCAAACGCACGATCAGTTTTTCGCTTCACTCATCGAGTTATCCGGCCTCGGTCGCGTCCCAAAACCTCACGTCGCTTCGGATCGCGTCCCAGGACTACAAATCGCGCCGACGGCTCGTGGAACCTTGGTCGCGGAACTTCGCGGAATTGAGAGAAAGGCCTTCCGGAAGCACCACGCGACGGACGTGGTGGGCCCCGACAGGGTGAAAGTAGGGTGACTCCGCCTTGAAAACGCCCCTACCGGGGGCGACAATGCGTTATCTCCCGCGAGGACCATGACTTGCGTCCGACGGACGTCTCCAATCCGCAGTACTACCATAAGGTTGTCGACTGCCAGTGGGCCTGTCCGGCGCACACCAATGTGCCGGAGTACATCAGGCTGATCGCGCAGGGGCGGTACACCGACGCGTACATGGTGAACCGCGAGTCGAACGTCTTTCCGGGAATCCTGGGGAGGACGTGCGACCGGCCGTGCGAGCCCGCGTGTCGGCGAGGTCGAATCGACGGCAAGCCGGTCGCCATCTGCCGCCTCAAGCGCGTCGCCGCCGATCATCGCGACGACGTCGGCCACCTGCTGCCGACCATCCCGGCGGTCAAGAATGGCAAGCGCGTCGCGCTCGTCGGTGCGGGGCCCGCATCGCTGACAGTCTGCAACGACCTCATGCCGTTAGGCTACGAGTGCGTGATCTTCGAGAAGAACGCGTCGCCCGGTGGCCTGATGCGCGTGAACATTCCCTCGTTCCGCCTGCCGGCCGCGGTGCTGGACGAAGAAGTGAACATGATCATCGACATGGGCGTCGAGGTGCGCTACAACACGCCGGTCGAGAGCCTGAAGGCGTTGCTGGGCGAAGGCTTTGACGCGGTGTTCGTCGGCAGTGGCGCGCCGAAGGGGAAGGAGCTCGACGTCCCAGGCCGCAATGAGACGGACCGCATCCACATCGGCATCGAGTGGCTTGCCAGCGTCCACTTCGGTCACATCGACAGGATTGGCGAGAAGGTGTTGATCATCGGCGTCGGTAACACGGCCATGGATTGTTGCCGCACATCCAAGCGCCTCGGCGGGAAAGATGTAAAGGTCATGGCGCGCCGCACGCGGAAATACTTCAAGGCGTCACCGTGGGAGCTCGAAGACGCTGAGGAAGAGCGGGTCGAGATCATCGAGAATCACGCACCGAAACGATTCCTGCTGGAAAACGGCAAGCTGGTCGGCATGGAGTTCGAGGTGCTGCGCTGGTTCGAGAAGGATGGCAAGCAGAAGAGCGAAGTCGTCGACACCGTGACGATTCCGTGTGACGACGTCATCCTCGCGATCGGGCAGGAGAACGCATTCCCCTGGATCGAACGTGATGTGGGCCTCGAGTTCGGTGACTGGGATATGCCGGTCGTCGACAAGAAAACGTTCATGTCGACGCTTCCCGGCGTGTTCTTCGGTGGCGACGCCGCGTGGGGCCCCGAGAACATCATCTGGGCGGTTGAGCACGGGCACCAGGCGGCGATTTCGATTCACCAGCATTGCGTGGGCGAACCCGTCACCGAGCGTCCGCCAGTCGGCATGACCCTCGCGAGCACCAAGCTCGGGATGCATCACTGGCAGTACAGCAACGACTACAACACGGCACAACGCCAGAAGATGGTGCACGCGGACCTCAAGTCGCGCTTCGAGGGGTTGAATGTCGAAGTGGAGTTGGGCTTCACCGCGGAGCAGACGGCGCGCGAAGTGGAGCGCTGCCTCAATTGCGACGTGCAGACGAACTTCACGGCGAACCTGTGCATCGAGTGTGACGCCTGCGTGGACGTCTGTCCCACGAACTGCCTGACGATTACGCCGGACGGCGAGGAGATGGACCTTCGCACGCGACTGTCAGCGCCGGCCGTGAACCTGACCCAGGACATTTACGCGTCAACCGCCCTGCCGCAGACCAAACGGGTCATGGTGAAGGACGAGGACCTGTGCCTGCATTGCGGCCTCTGCGCTGAGCGATGCCCGACGGCGGCGTGGGATATGATGAAGTCCGATATTCTTCTGCCGTACGCAGGGCTGACGAGGCAACAGGTGGCTGGAGTGGGTTGATCCCATCTCCCATCTCCCATCTCCCATCTCATGTCTGGTATAAACGACTTCTGTTTCAAGATCGGCACCGTCAACGGCACCGGCTCTGCCAGCGCCAACGGGTTGCTCATGCAGGCCATCTTCCGCATGGGAATTCCGGTGGTCGGCAAGAACGTGTTCCCGTCGAACATCCAGGGATTGCCGACGTGGTACGAGATTCGTGTCAGCAAGGATGGCTACACCGCCCGCACCGCGCCGTTTGACCTGATGGTGGCGATGAACACCGGCACCTACGCGCGCGACGTGCAGGAGATCAAGCCGGGCGGGTACCTCATGTACGACTCGTCGTGGCCCATGGCGAAGTCGATGTTGCGGGACGACATCAACGTCATCGGCATCCCGTTAGGCGAGATGTGCAACAACACGTTCAAGGGTGACCGGGAGCGCACCCTGATGAAGAACATCGCCTACACCGGCGCCCTGGCCGCGCTGCTGGCGATCGACATGGACGTCGTTCACGCGATGCTGCAGGAAAAGTTCGGGAAGAAGAAGCACCTGCTCGAGTCGAACTACAAGGCGATCCGCCTGGGCTATGACTATGCCCGGCAGCACTACACCTGCCCGCTCCCGTTCCGTCTCGAGACCATGGACGCGACCAGCGGCCATATTCTCATCGACGGCAACGCCGCCGCCGCGTTAGGCTGCGTCTACGCCGGGGCAACGGTCGGCGCCTGGTATCCCATCACGCCGGCAACGTCGCTGATGGAGAACTTCCGCTTCTTCTGCGAGCGCTACCGCAAGGATGCCGACGGCAAGCGGCAGTTCTGCATCGTGCAGGCGGAGGACGAGCTGGCGGCGGCGGGCATGGTGATCGGCGCCGGCTGGATGGGTGCGCGCGCCTTCACGCCCACGGCGGGCCCGGGTATCTCGCTCATGGGTGAGTTTGTCGGGCTGGCCTACTACGCTGAAGTCCCCGCCGTCTTCTTCGACGTGCAGCGCACGGGTCCTTCGACAGGCATGCCAACCCGCACCCAGCAATCAGATCTTCTCAGCATTGCCTACCTGTCGCACGGTGACACGAAGCACCTCATGATCTTCCCGGCCAACCCGGAAGAGTGCTTCACCATGGCGCGCGATGCGTTCGATCTCGCTGAGCGCTTCCAGACGCCGACGTTTGTGGTCATGGACCTCGACATCGGCATGAACGACTGGATGTGCAAGCGCTTCACGTGGGACGACAGCTACCGTCCCGATCGCGGCAAGGTGCTCGACAAGGCGGCGCTGGAGAAAGTCGAGAAATTCTTCCGGTACGTCTCGACCAATGGTGACGGCGTCGCGGCTCGTACGCTCCCTGGCGTCGATCCAAAGGGCTCGTACTTCACGCGCGGGTCGGGCCACACGAAGTTCGGTACGTACACCGAAGATGCGGACGAATACCGCGAGGTCATGGACCGCCTCGTTCGCAAGATCGCGGCGGCGGCCGAAGCGGTGCCCGCACCGGAAATTGTGACGCACGACGGCGCTTCGGTGGGCGTCATTACTCTTGGAAGCTGTCGCGGCGCGGTGCTCGAGGCGCTCGACCGGTTGACGGAGCAAGGCATGGAGCTCGACTTCATGCGGGTGCGAGGCTTCCCGTTCGGCAAGCCGGTGCGCGAGTTTCTCACACGCCACGACAAGTACATTGTCATCGAGCAGAACCGCGATGGACAACTGCGGTCGCTGCTCATCCTCGAGACCGGAATCGCGCCAGAGCGGTTGCTGTCGCTGCGCGAATACGGGGGGTTGCCGTTCGGCACCAACCAGGTCATTGAAGGCATCCAGGCCGCGCTGCAGGGCGCGGAGGTACACGCATGACATCGATCACGAAGCCAAAGGTCCAGCACCCGTCATCCACGCGTAACGAGCTCGGTCTCAGCCGCCGTGACTACGAAGGCAGCATGTCCACGCTGTGCGCCGGCTGTGGCCACGACTCGGTGACCGCGGCGCTGATCGACGCGTTCTGGCAGCTCGACATCCCGCCACACCGCGTGGCGAAGCTGAGCGGCATCGGGTGCTCGTCCAAGACGACGGCGTATTTCATCAACCAGGCGCACGGCTTCAACTCGGTGCACGGGCGCATGCCGGCCGTGGCCACGGGCGCCAACGCCGCCAACCGCGAGCTGGTTTTTGTCGGCGTTTCTGGCGACGGCGACTCGCTGTCGATCGGGCTGGGCCAGATGTGCCACGCCATTCGTCGGAATGTGAGCATGCTGTATGTGCTGGAGAACAACGGCGTTTACGGCCTCACCAAGGGCCAGTTCTCGGCGTCAGCCGACATCGGGTCCAAGTCCAAGAAGGGCGAGGCGAACGTGCAGCCGCCGATTGATCCCGTGCTGCTGGCGCTGACGTTAGGCGCGTCATTCGTTGCCCGCAGCTTCTCGGGTGACAAGGCGCAGCTCGTGCCCATCCTCAAGGCCGGGTTGATGCACGGCGGGTTCGCGCTGGTGGACGTCATCTCCCCCTGCGTCACGTTCAACGACCACGACGGCTCGACCAAGAGCTACCTGTACACGCGACAGCACAATGATGAAGTCGCGCCGGTGGACTTCGTCCCGTTGCGGCGTGAGATCGCGTCGCCGTCAGGCGGGAACGACGACAGCCTTCGTTCGGTCACGATGCACGACGGGAGCACGGTGCATTTCCGGACGCTCGCCCATGACTATGACCCGACGAACCGTGAGGCAGCGTACAGCTACGTGAAGGCGGCGCATGAGCGTGGCGAGGTCGCGACCGGGCTGCTGTACATCGACGAGGGCAGCGCGGACATGCACGGAGTGAATGGGACCATCGAGGGCGCGCTCACCAACGTGCCTTACGAGCAGCTCTGCCCCGGCAACGCGAAGCTCCAGGAGTTGATGGAGGAGTATCGCTAGAGGCCCGGAAGGCAGTGGCCAGAAGCCAGGTGCGCCCCGGTCGAATCAGATCGGGGCGTCGTCATTTCACGCCTCAGTGCCGACGGGACTCGCGACAAGGACAGGGCTCAGTCCGCTTGATGGATGACTCGCTGGCGCTTAACTGGAGTACATCCTGCCCCGGATAACCAAGGCGCTCTGTCCACCAGCGCCCCAGCGGAGACATCCATGTCGCCTTCACTCGTCCGAGCAGTGACCCTGACGTTTGCCCTCATCGCATCGACATCGTGCGGAGCCATGAGGGCGATTCAGCGAACTCCAGCCGCCATCGATGCCAACACTGGTGTGTTACGAGGCGTGGACAGTTCCATAACCGCACTCACGCCGGCATTGCAGCGAGTTGCGGTGCTCGAAGGACCCCTGAACGAGGTATCGGACCTGGACTCGACCCTCGAGCGCGTCGCCGGACTTCGCTCTTCGCTCGTCGGTGTCGCCGGTCTCGGCCCGGTGCTCGAGCAGGTCGCGGCGCTGCGGCAACCGCTGGTGGACGTCGGTGGCTTGCGTCCGTCCCTCGAACGGACATCCGCGTTAGGCCCTCAACTGGAGCGAGTGGCGTTACTCTCCGCCAGCCTGGCCGAGGTGGCGGCGCTGCGGTCGGTGCTGGATAGCGTGGCGCAATTGCGCGGGACGCTCGCGTCGGTGGCAGCCCTTCGCGAGCCGCTGGAGTCACTGGGTCGGCTGGAACCGCCGCTGACCGCGCTGGCCGGGGCGGCGGGCCTCATCGATCATCCCGTGCGGATCCTCGTGGGTGTCCTTGCCGCGATCCTTGCCTGGGGCGTCGTCACCTTCATCGCCGTGCGCCTGGCTATCGTCGGTGCGCTCGCGCGCGGAGTGCGGTGACTCGCTCCGGGCCTCCTCGCGCGCGCCTGAGCTGAAGACGACTGGTCCCGACAGCCAACCTTGCAACACACACGCGTGTCTCATATATGTATTACTGACACATAACGGACTGCCACATGCTTGACCTTGGCATGAAGAAGGGGAGCGCGACGCTCCTGATCCTCTCGCTCATCGAGCACGAGGCGAGGCATGGCTACGACCTGTCGAAGCGGATCACCTCCCTCTCACGCGGCGTCCTGAAGTTTCATGTCGCCAGCCTGTATCCGCTCCTGTACCGGCTCGAAGATCGTGGCCTGATCGAAGGGAAGTGGGTCGAGAAGGCGGGACAGCGTCGCCGCCGCTTCTACCGCATCACGCCCGCGGGCCGGAAATACCTCAACGCCCAACGCCGGAGCTGGGACGCGCTCGTCGAAGCCATCGGGCGCGTCACCGGAAAAGCACATGCCTGACTTCCGGGACGAGATTCACTCGAGGCTCGCGCGGCTGCGCATCGCGCCGGCACGGGAAGCCGAAATCGTCGACGAACTGTCGCAACACCTGGACGACGAATACCGCGATGCACGTTCAGCAGGACTGAGCGAGGCCGACGCGGTGAAGGCGGCGCTCGATACGCTCAGCGATCACCCGGCGCTGGCGAGGGCGCTCACGGGCACAGGGCGGGTGCGCGGTCGCCCCGCAACAATCGTCGGCGCCCCCACCGGATCATGGATCGCAGGTTTCTGGCAGGACCTGCGATTCGGACTTCGCATGCTGCGATTGCGCCCTGGCTTTTCCACCGTGGCCGTTCTGCTGATTGGGCTCGGGATCGCCGCGACCGCGACGATTTTCAGCGTGGTGAATACGGTGCTGCTGAAGCCCCTGCCATTCCCGCGTTCGGACCGGCTGATCGCCTATTGGGGCACAGCGCCTGACAAGGGACTTCCGGAAGTCGACCTTCCCGACGGGCTCTTTACCTACCACCGCCAGCACACCAGGACGCTCGAGTCAGTCGCGGCGTATGACAACTCGTCGATGACCGTCCTCGACGGCGGCGACCCGGCCCGTATCGACGGGGCATGGATCTCCTGGAACTTCTTCACGGTCATGGGCGTGCCGCCAGCGTTAGGCAGGGCGTTCACGCCTGACGAGGAACAGCCAAACGGCGGTCTCGTCGTGATCCTCAGCGATGCACTCTGGCGCCAGCGCTTCGGGGCCGATTCCGCCATCATCGGCCGATCCATCCGGATTAACGACCTGCCAAATACCGTGGTCGGGGTGATGCCGCCGGCGTTCGAGTTTCCGGGCCGCAGCCGGCTCTGGGTTCCCCTGCGCCTTACCGGTCAGAGCTTCAACTGCTGGTGCTTCGACGCCGTCGCGCGACTGCGCGATGGCCAGACGATCGAGACCGCCCGTCGAGAGATGGAGCGACTGACGGACGACCTGGCGCTCAGTCGTCCCGACGTCTTTTCCGGCGCGAAACCGGGCGGATCGCGGGTCATCGCGATGGACCTGACGACTCGACTGGCCGGAGATGTTCGAACGCCCCTGATCGTGCTGCTGGCGTCGGTCGGACTGGTGCTTCTCATTGGCTGCGCCAACGTCGCCAACCTGTTGCTGGCGCGCGCCGCCCAGCGGACGCGCGAGCTTGCCGTGCGCTGTGCGTTAGGCGCCAGTGCGCGCCGCATCCGTTCCCAGCTCTTGACCGAGGCGGGACTGATCCTCCTGCTCGGCCTCGCGGCCGGGATGCTCGCGGCGCGGTGGAGCCTGAGCGTGATCCGCACGCTGCCGGGTGACCGGATCCCCCGGATCGACCAGGTCGCGCTCGACCCATCGGTCCTGCTGTTTGGTATCGGTACCGCCATCGCTGCCGGACTGGTGTTTGCCGTCGTTCCCGCATTCCGGGCATCGCGCGTCGACCTTCAGTCATCCCTTCGCGAGGGCGCACGAGGCAGTGAGACCGCGTGGAACCGGCGCACTGCGGATGCGTTTGTCGTCGCACAGCTGGCGCTCTCCCTCGTGCTGCTCAGCGGCGCGGGCCTTCTGATCCGGAGCTTCCGGAACCTGATGGAGGTCGACGCCGGCTATCACGTCGAGCACGTCCTCACGGCCCAGATTGCGCTGCCGGGGCAGCACTACCAGACGGACACCGTCGTCAGGCAGTTCATCCAGCAGGCGATCGAGCGGGTCGCGGCCATTCCGGGAGTGATCGACGTTGGCGCAGTCACCCGGCCGCCGCTCACACCCGGCAATCCGCAGAACAACGTCATCGCGGAGGGGCGTGAGCCGCGTGGCGATGAGCCGGTGCTGGTGGCGAACGTGCGGTTCGTGACGCCTGGATACTTCGACGCGATCGGCACGCCGATCATCACCGGTCGCGCATTCACGGCCGCCGACGGCCCCAACGCACCCCCGGTGGTGATCGCAGACGAGAGCCTGGTGCGGAAGTACTGGCCGAACGAGAACCCGATTGGAAAACGGATCAGTCATGGTGTCGATCCGGCCCGGAACTCCCGGATGACCATCGTGGGTGTCGTGCCTAACATCAAGCACAGCGGCCTGGACGAAGACGCCAGTCTCCAGGTCTACGAGCCGTTCGACCAGCACACCGTGCGGTCGATGTATTTCGTCGTCCGCTCGGCGGGGACGCCGGAATCGCTCATTCCGTCAATGCGGTCCGCCATCGCCAATCTCGACGCGGCGCTGCCGCTGTTCAACATCAGCACTATGGAGAAGGCGCTCGCCCGCACCCTTGTGCCGCGGCGCCTGACGAATGGATTGCTCACCGGATTCGCTGCCGCCGCGATGCTCCTGGCCGCCATCGGCATCTACGGCGTCATGTCGCTCAACGTCAACGGGCGACTGCGCGAGTTCGGCGTCCGACTCGCACTCGGTGCCGCACCAACCGACGTCATGAAGATGGTCCTTCGAGGCGGAGCACGACTCGCGATCATCGGCGTCGTGATCGGGGCGGTCGTATCCTGGCTCGCCACGCCACTTCTCCGGGACCTGCTCTTCGAGGTGGCTCCGCGCGACCTGTTCACGCTCGCGGGTGTTGCCCTGTTGCTGGGCGCCGTCACCCTGCTGGCGTGCTATTTACCCGCACGTCGGGCCATGGCCGCGGATCCGACGGAAGCCCTGAGAACCGACTGAGGTTTCTCTTTTTCTGGCTTCTTGCTTCTGGCCTCCAGCTTCCGGCCTACCTCTCCCGCAACCCCTCGTATTCCTTCACGCGGACGGGCTCCGCGGGCCGCTGACCAGCCGCCAATGACGGCATGATGTTCGCTTCGGAGAGCACCCTCTGCGTGAAGCGTTGTGATTCGCCGACGCGTTCGATCTCGAGCGCGATCGCGTCAACTGCCTGTTCCAGGCGCTCCATGCGTGCGTCATGCTCGGCTGGATGCGGCTGACTGGCTGCGCGGTGACCCCTGCGCCGGAAACGCAGCATGAAGAAGCCGATCATGATTGGCACC
>DATMBT010000384.1:0-4007 GCA_035559475.1 Gemmatimonadaceae bacterium | reverse complement strand
GCCAGCACCACGAAGTTGAGCATGATGGTGACGATGACTTCACTGGCCCCGAACTTTGCCTTGAGCGCTCCGGGAACGGCGCCCACTACGCCACCGCCGACCGCGGCTGCGCCCAGGCACACCGGCACGGCGAGGAGTGCGGGCGTGCCTGCTGGCAACAGGAGACCCGCCATGGCGGCGGCAAAGCCGCCGGCAGCCAGTTGCCCCTCCGCACCGATGTTGAACAACCCGGCCCGCAGGCCTAACGCGACGGCCAACCCCGTGAAGGTGAGCGTCGTGGCCTTGTAGAGGACCTGTCCCAGGCCGTACGCGTTCCCCCACGTGCCTTCAGCCAGCAGTCGATAGACTTCGCGCGGCGACTGGCCGAAGGAGAGAATGAGGATGTCGCCCACGATGGCCGCGATGAGCAACGCCACCAGCGGGGCGAGCCAGGTGGTCGCGAACGATCCTGCACTGGCACGCCTGCTCATGCGACCCGGCCTTCGAGACCGGTCATGTATGGACCGAGGACCTCGGCGCTCGCCTGTGCGCGCGGGAGAACGCACACGAAGCGACCTTCGTACATGACCGCGATGCGGTCCGCGAGGGCGAGGACCTCGACCAGGTCCGCGGACACGAGGAGCACGCCGCATCCCGCTAACGCGGCTGCCCGGATGCGTGAGTGAATGAACTCGATGGCGCCAACGTCAACGCCGCGCGTCGGCTGCGACGCCAGCAGGACCGAGAACTCGCGACCCATTTCTCGCGCGATCACGATCTTCTGCTGGTTGCCACCCGACAGCGCGCCGGCCGGCAGTGTGGCGTCAGGCGGCCGGATGTCGAACTCGCGCACCTTTTCAGCACCGTGCTTCGTGATCGCAGCGCCATCCAGCACACCGCGCCGCGTAAAGTGGTGCTGGCGTCCCAGGATCAGGTTGTCCGCGATCGAATAGTCCAGCACCAATCCGCGGCGATGGCGGTCCTCGGGGATGTGCGAAAGTCCCGCATCATTGCGCTCCCGCACATCCAGGCCACGAAGGTCACGCGACCCGAGTTTGATACTGCCTGACGAGATGGCGCGCAGCCCGGCGATCGCTTCGACGAGTTCGGACTGTCCGTTACCCTCAACGCCCGCGATGCCGAAGATCTCGCCGGGAGCAATGGTGAAGCTCACTCCCCTGACGGCGTGCTCCCCGCGTCCTGATGCGACTTTCAGGTCATCGACGGTCAAGACAGGGTGACTGGTGACTGGTGACTCGTGACTCGGCGGTGCGTTGTCTGGCATCTGGCCCATGGCTTCTTTCGCCGCCCCAGCGAGCACCACATCCCGTCCCACCATCATCTTCGCAATTGCGGAAGGCGACGCGTCGCGCGTTTTCATTCGGCCGACCGTCTCGCCCGCGCGCATCACCGTCACCGTGTCCGAGATCTCCATTACCTCGTCGAGCTTGTGCGTGATGAGGACGACCGTGCTCCCTTCGGACGCGAGCTTCCGCAACACGACCCAGAGATCCTTCACTTCCGGTGGCGACAGGACCGCCGTGGGCTCGTCGAGGATGAGCAGTTTTGCACCGCGCCAGAGCACCTTCAGCACTTCCACCCGCTGCGCCTCGCCGACCGACAGGTCGGACACCAGCCGTTCCGGCGCCACCACGAGCCCCGTGCGCCTGCCTAACGCCTCTACTTCGGCGTTGGCGGCGGCACGATCGAGCCGCATTCCACGCCGGGGTTCGCGCCCCAGTACGAGGTTTTCGGCCACCGTGAGCGTTGGCACGAGCATGAAATGCTGGTGCACCATGCCAACCCCGGCGTCGATGGCCTGACGAGTGGCCCAACCGGTCACATCTCGACCGTCGAGTTCCACCGTGCCGGCGTCAGGATGGTGCAAGCCGGCCAGGATCCGCATGAGGGTGGACTTGCCAGCGCCGTTTTCGCCGACCAGCGCGTGAATCTCGCCGCGGGCGACTTCGAGGTTTGCGTTCCGGTTTGCCTCGACGCTGCCGAATGTCTTTCTGATTCCTGTCGCTACGAGATAGTGTGACGCGTGACTCGTGACTCGTGACTCGGCGGTGCGGGCTCTGGGCTCTGAGCTCCGAGCTCTGACCTCGTGGTCGGCACTCATCGCGTTGATGGCACCTTGATGCGGCCAGCCACGATCTCGGCGCGCAACGCTTCGACGCGCGCGCGCACGCTGTCGGGAATCATCGCGCGATTGTGCTCGTCGTAGACGTAATCGACGCCAGCTTCTGCCAGGCCGAGCTGAAAGATGCCGCCCTTGAATGTGCCTTCCTTTACACTCTTGATCGCTTTGTAGACTGCTTCGTCGACTCGCTTCACCATCGACGTCAGGATGAAGCCTGGCGCTTCCGCCTGCTGATCCGAATCAACGCCGATCGCGAGCTTGCCGCGGCGACGCGCAGCTTCGAACACGCCCAGCCCTGTGGAACCGGACGCGTGGAAAATCACGTTCACGCCTGACTGGTACTGGCTGAGGGCGAGCTCCTGCCCGCGACCCGGATTGCGGAATGCTTCCGGCGTGACGCCGGCGTACTGCGACACGACCTGACAGTCCGGGCAGACGGCGCTCACACCCGCCTTGAATCCTGCTTCGAACTTGTGGATCAGTGGGAAGTCCATGCCACCCACAAAGCCCACGCGCTTCGAGTTTCCAATGAGTGCGGCCAGTGCTCCAACGAGGAACGAGCCCTCTTCTTCCCGGAACTTGAGCGCGGCGAGATTCGCCGGCGGCGGAATCATGTTTCCGGCCGAGTCGACCGGCGGGGCGTAGTCGATGCCCGCGAAACGAACGTTCGGATACTCGTTCGAGAGCTGCGCGAGGTCGTCGGAGAATATGAAGCCGACGCCGATGACGAGGTCCAGGCCCTCGGCCGCCAGCAATCGCAGGCCGGCCTCGCGATCCGTGCCTTCACCCGGCTCGATATACCGGATGTGCGCGCCGAGTTCACGGATGGCACGCTCGGCGCCGAGGAACGCGCCGTCGTTGAAGGACTTGTCGCCGCGACCGCCAACGTCGAACACGACGCCGACGTCGAGACCCTCACCGACGATTGGTGCGGCTGCCCGGGACGGGCGCACGAACAGCAGCGTCGCGTGCACCGCGACCAGCACCAGCACCAGGATGACGAGTCTGCGCATGAACGGGAAAAGATGGCGTTCAAACGAGGAGGCAGGAAGCAGGAGGCAGGAGGCGGGGAAGGAACGAAACGTTCAAATACAAACGCTTCGCTCCTCCCCTGCCTCCTGCCTCCTGTCTCCGGTCTCCTCGCCCTTACTTCACCGTCGCCGTTAGAACCTTGGCCGTCCTGATGAAGTCCATTTTTGGGAACTGGCGCTTGAGGTACGCATTGCCCTCAGCAGCGATCATTGGCTGTTGAGGCGTCTCGCCGTAGCCTGAGAAAAGCGCATCAACGACGCTCATGCCTTCGACGACTTTGCCGATCGGCGGGAACCCCATCTGGTCCAGCGACGTGTTGTCCCGGAGGTTAATGAACAGTTGCGTGGTCCGTGAATTCGGTGTCCCCTGGATCATCGCGAAGGTGACCATCCCCCTTCGATTGCTCTCCTTCACCGGATCATCCATCACTTTCTGGGCCGTCCACTTGGTGTTCGTCGCCGGGTCGCCGTGCATGCCGAACTGCACGATGAATTCCGGCACCACGCGGAAGAACCGGACGTCGTCGTAGTAGCCCGCCTCGACAAGCTGGTAGAAGCGGTCAACGCCGTTAGGCGACCATTCACGGGTGGCCTCGACCACGATCGGCCCACGACTGGTTTCAATGCGGACCCGGAAAGTCGCAGGAGCCTGATCAACCGCCGCGGGAGCTGACGCCGGAGGTGTTGGAGCCGGTGTCGCCGTGTCAGCCGGCGGCGGGGCGGGCTTGTCGCAGGCGGCGAGAAGAACAATCGCCGCGGTGGTTGCGAAGTGGATGCGTTTCATAAGAGGTGACTGGGGAATGCCAAATGCAGATTGCAAATTGCAGATTGCAAATTGCAGAACTTTACCGGAC
>DATMBT010000383.1:0-3849 GCA_035559475.1 Gemmatimonadaceae bacterium | reverse complement strand
CGGGTTTCTCATGACCCTGCTCTATGTCACGCTCTCGGTCCTGCCCATCATCCCCGTTGGGAGCCGGACGGCGTTCGCTGCCAAGATCACGGGCTTGATCGTGGTGGCGAATCTCGTGGGCGTCGCGCTCTACTCCGCTGGCAAGCGTCGGTCAGCTTTCGTGGTAGGTGACAGAAAAACCACAAGACTTTAACACGGGGTTCGCTGAGTACGCAGAGCAAGTTGCTATTCCCTCTGCGAACTCAGCGTGCTCCGTGTTAAAGTCTTTTGGCTTCTGATGATCTGGAGTCTTTGGTCATCCCGTTGACCATCCTCCTGATGCCCTCGCGAAGCAGCACGACGTGGAAGTTGATCAACAGGCCAAGGGGATAGCCGCCGAGTCTCAGGTACGAAAGTAACTGTGACTCGTGCACCGGCATCATTTTCGCAACAGCCTTCAATTCGACGAGGACTCGATCTTCAACGAGAAGGTCAATGCGATAGCCGACGTCGACCTGGCGTCCGCGATAGACGACGGGTATCGGCACTTCGACTTCGACTCCGAGTCCTTGCAGGATCAGTTCCTGATGAAGGCACACCCGGTATGCGCTCTCGAGAAGCCCTGGTCCCAGTGACGCGTGTACTCGGATCGCAGATCCGATGATCTCTCGCGTGATGTCGTCATTCTCCATGTCGCAGAATGAGCGTGACCCGTCACTCAGCCGTCACCACGCACACCCAACAAGACTTTAACACGGAGTTCGCTGAGTCCGCTTTTGAAGTTGAGAACTGATCCCCTATTTCGGGGGGGCGGCCAGCGCGGCTTCAGCACGTTGCCGGATGAAATGTCGTAGCGCGAGCAACTGATCGTCGGTCAGGTTGCGGTACCGTGGCATGCCGCTGGCCACGCGCGACCCGCCGCGGACGACATCGGCAAATCCGGTTTCAGAGAGCACGACGCCAGACGCGCGCAGGTCGGGCGTGATTCCGCCCGACACCGCTCCACCACCGTGGCACCCGCCACAACGTTCCGCGAACTCCACGCGCCCCTGCTCTGCAAGCAATGCATTGACGCCGAATTCCCGCGCAGGAAGTGGACTCACGACGACTGGCGGGGGCGAGGGCGGCAGGACGGCGGTGCCGTCTAACGAGAAGGCGATCAGGCGTCGAGGCTGGGCGCCGTATGCCCAGCCATGAGCGGCAATGAGTGGTCCACCTATCGCGGCTCCGGCGCCGCCCCAACCCACGAGTAGCGCGACGTATTGCCGTCCTGCAACCGAATACGTGATTGGTGGCGCTGAAATGCCCGAGCCGACGTTGAAGCGCCACAGCTCTGCGCCCGAGGTGGCGTTATACGCCACGAAGTTGCCATCGGCTCTTCCCTGGAAGACGAGGTTGCCCGCGCTCGTCATCGTGCCGGGGTTCCAGAATCCGTCGAGCGGAACCTCCCAGGCGAGCTTGCGCCTGACGGGATCCCAGGCCTGCAGCGAACCCGTGACGCCGTCCGCGCGGGATGAGCCCGCGCCGCTGGTCGCGCTGGCGGCAGCGGTGCCGGTGCCGCGCTTCCAGATCGGCGATTGCCACGTGGCGAGATTGATGCCGCTGTCTGAGAACGTGTACGACATGTGGATGGCGGGGTAGTACGCGAGGCCTGTCTGCGGATTGAATGACATTGCGTGCCAGTTGTGCCCGCCGACCGGCCCGGGTATCACGACTGCGCTCCCGTGTTCGTATCGCGCGGCGGGATTTTCGTTAGGCCGTCCCGTGATGGAGTCGATGCTTGTGGCCCAGGTGGTCGTCGTGAACGCGTCCGCCGAAATCAGCTTTCCCGTCTCCCGGTCGATGACGTAGAAGAAGCCATTCTTGGGCGCGTGCAGGATCGCCTTGACCGTGCGTCCACCGAGGGGCAGGTCGGCCAGGACGATGTCCATGTTCGAGTTGTAATCCCACGATTCACCTGGCGCGGTCTGGTAATGCCAGATGTACTCGCCGTTATCGGGATTGAGCGCGACGATCGAAGAGAGGAACAGGTTGTCGCCGCCCCCCGGGCTCCGGATCTTCCGGTTCCATGGCGATCCGTTGCCGGTGCCGATGTACAGGCGATCGAGTTCGGCGTCATACGTGAATCCGTGCCATGCGTTGCCGCCGCCGCCGAACTTCCACCACTCGCCGGTCCATGTTTTCGCGGCCATTTCCATCGCGGCGTTCTCGAAACCGTCCGCGGGATTACCCGGCACGATGTAAAAGCGCCAGGCCTGCTTGCCGGTCGCCGCGTCGTACGCCGTGACATAGCCGCGTGTCGCGCCCTGCTCGGTCCCGCCGTTGCCGATGATGACCTTGTCCTTGAAGACCTTCGGCGCGCCCGTGATGTAGAGCGCCTTGGTGGGATCGACGGTCATCGTGCTCCACTGCTCGCGCCCTGTGGCCGCGTCGACGCCGATGAGTCGCCCGTCCCACGTCGCGAGAATGACCTTGTCCCGCCACAACGCGATGCCGCGGTTGTGGTCCCACCCCACGCGCATCCGATCGCCGGCTTGTTCGGTCACTTTCGGGTCGTACATCCAGATCAGTTGACCACTCGTCGCGTCCACGGCGCGCACGCGGTTCATGCTGCCGATGAAATACAGCACCCCGTTCGAGACCAGGGGTGTCGATACGAGTCCACTCTTGTCAGGCAGGTCGATGAACCAGTCGACCTTGAGTCCACCAACGGTCGATGTATCGATCTGCCGCAGTGGACTGAATCGCTGCTCGTTGAGCGTGCGCCCGAACGCCAGCCAATCTTCGCCTCGTGTGACATCTGAAAGCGCACGATCATCCACGACGTTCTTGTCTGACCTCACACAGGCGACCATGGACACGGCGACGAGCAAAAGTTGCCAACGCTTGGCGGCGGGATAGCGCAAGGACCCTCTATAGTCAGGAGTTGTTTTCGGCGCGATCAATTGACGCTGCGTCATCGCTTCTGGGAAGGTGAACGCTGGCGCATGTAGGGGATTGGTCTACATTCGGACGCCAATGACCGACATTGAGAAGGTCCTGGGAGATCGGTACCGGATCGAGCGCGAGCTCGGACGGGGCGGGATGGGCGCGGTGTACCTCGCGCGCGACCTGCGACTCGATCGCCTCGTGGCGCTCAAAGTGCTGCCGCCGGAGTTCGCCGCCAACAACGGCCTCCGTGAGCGCTTCCTGCGCGAGACGCGCACCGCGGCCTCGTTCTCACATCCGAACATCGTCCCGGTTCATGCCGTGGAAGAGCACGACGGCGTGCTCGCGTTCGCGATGGGGTTCGTCGAAGGAGAGAGTGTCGCCGAGCGCATAAAGCGGCAGGGACCGATGGATCCCAGGGGCGTGGCGCGGATGCTGACCGACGTGGCGTACGCGCTCGCCTACGCCCACGGGCGAGGCGTAGTGCATCGCGACATAAAGCCGGACAACATCATGATCGAGCGCGCTACGGGCCGCGCGCTGCTGATGGATTTCGGCATCTCCCGTCCGATCAGTACGACGCTGGAAACAGCGGGCCTGACGCGCGTAGGTGAGGTGGTCGGGACGCCCGAATACATGAGTCCCGAGCAGGCGAGTGGCGATAGCGTCGACGGTCGCAGCGACCTGTATTCGCTCGGCCTTGTCGCGCTCTTCGCGCTCACGGGGCGCGCGGTGATTACAGGCGAAACGACGCAGCAGATCATCGTCCGGCAGCTCACCGAGAAGTTGCCGCCGGCGAAATCAATGCGTGCCGACCTTCCTGACGCACTGGCTGAGGCGATCGACCGCTGCGTGATGAAAGAACCGGCGTCGCGCTTCGAGAGTGCGGAGTCGCTCGTGGAACAGCTCGACCGCGCCCAGCTCGCAGCCCCGGAGGTTCCG
>DATMBT010000382.1:0-4542 GCA_035559475.1 Gemmatimonadaceae bacterium | reverse complement strand
GCGACGGTCGGCGTCCCGCAATTGCTCCTTGGCCAGGAGTGCATCCACCATGAGGCTCAGTGCGGTCTTGCGCGATTCCTGCACTTCCCGGTTGGCGCGCTCGAGTTCGACGACGCGATCGTTCAACTCGTCGTTTGCCCTGTTGATCTGCGCTTCACTCTCGCGCCGCTCGGCCTCGACGGCACGACGAAGGAGGACGACGCGAAGGTGAGCGTCCACGCGTGCCACCAGCTCGCGGGCGCTGAAAGGCTTGATGAGGTAATCGTCTGCACCGGCTTCGAGGCCGACAATGCGCGACTCCTCACCCGCCCTCGCCGACACCATGATGACGGGAACCTCCTTCAGACCTTCGGTCGCCCGGAGTTCCCTGATCAACTCGAAACCGTCCATGTGCGGCATCATCACGTCCGTCAGGACGAGGTCCGGCGCCTCGCGTCGCGCCGCCTCGAGCGCGGACCGGCCGTCGGCAACCGCTTCCACGTCGTACCGTTCGCTCAACAACCGCGCGACGTATAGCCTCATGTCGGTGTTGTCATCGGCCCACACGATCCGGGGTCGCATGACTTCGCTCATGCCCGGCAGCGCCTCGTCAGGTGCGACTGGCGATCTCACCGTGTCCTCGTCCAGCAGCGAGTCGATGTCGGGGAGCCACCGCATGGCTTCCTCGACGAACACGCTGGCGTTGAGTCGATGGGGAGCACTCGGCTCCGCCTGAACGTGTGCGTGATCGAGGTGGTCCTTCCCCAGTGGAATGCTCACCGTAAACGTGCTGCCCTCACCAAGCACGCTGTCCACCGCCACGGTTCCACCGTGCAGCTTGGCCAGCTCGTGCACCAGCGCGAGGCCGATCCCCGTTCCCTCGTGCGTCCGTGCCGCTGCGTTGTGGATCCGGTGAAAGCGATCGAACATGCGTGGGAGTTCTTCGGCCGGGATGCCCAAACCGGTGTCGCGAACGACGAGTCGGATCTCGCGTGAAGACGACGCTTCGAGCCGCACCTCGATTTCGCCTTCCAGCGTGAACTTGAAGGCGTTGCTGAGGAGGTTCAGCACGACCTTTTCCCACATGTCGACGTCCACGAAGGCCTGCTTCCCCATGGGAAGCGGCGGGCAGTTGATCACCAGGTGGAGACCAGCGCGTTCGCACGCCGAACGGAAGCTGCTCGCCAGCTCGGCGGTGAGTTCCGGCAAGTCCACCGGTGCATAGTGGGCGAATGCCCGGCCGGCTTCGATGCGCGTGAACTCCAGCATGGTGTTCACGAGCCTGAGGAGCCGCAAGCTGTTGCGATGCGCGACCTGGAGTTGCTTCCGTGCCTCCGGGGTCACGCAGTGTGGGTCGCCGAGGACGTCTTCGACGGGCCCAAGCATCAACGTAAGCGGAGTCCGGAATTCGTGGCTGACGTTGGAGAAGAACCGCGTCTTCGCGAGGTCGAGGGCCGCGAGCTCTTCGGCACGCCGGCGTTCCTCGTCGTATGCGCGGGCGTTGGCGAGGGTCGACGCCACCTGTGTGCGCATCAGCTCGAGGAACCCGCGATACGCCTGGTCGAAGCCAAGGCGAGCACTGACGCCAACGATGAGGAATCCGGCCAGTTCCTGCTGCTTGGTCGCGGGAATCGGCACGACAACGGCGGCGCGCGGCGCATCCGACCACGGGCCGGGCGGAACGCTGGCGAAGCGCTCCTGGAGCCCCTCGACCACCTGCAGGTCGAGCGCGCCGGAGGTGTCCAGCGGCCACGCAGTGGCGTTAGGCATCGCGAGGTCGATGACCCGGGGGCAGATCGGGTCCCCGGCCTCGACGCCGGCCACGCCAGCCAGCCGCGCCTGTCCGGACTCCGGTTCAACCAGGTACAACATGGCAAACGGCACGTCCTTGCCGTGCCGGGCCAGCGTATCGGCGACGATGACGCTGGCGTCTTCCGCGGTCCTGGCGTCCGACGCGCGCGCGCCGAGGTCGCGGAGCACCTCGATGCGTCGCTCACCAACGACCTTGCCGGTAATTTCGTGAACCGTCGCGAGCACCCCACCGATGCCGCCCGGCACCGTCTCGTCAGGCACGGGGCTGTACGCGATGGTGAAGTGCGACTCCTCGAGGTATCCGTGACGGTTGATCTCGAGGAGGATGTCCTCATCCCAGGTCGCCGGGCCGCCGTGAAACGGCGTATCGATCAACGGCCCGATGATGTGAAAAATCTCCGACCAGCACTCCCTGGCGGGTCGCCCTAACGCGATGTGGGGATGCTTCGCGCCCGGGATTGGCCGGTACGGGTCGTTGTAGAACTGGATGTATTCGGGGCCCCACCACAGCAGCTGCGGGAAGCCGTTGGCGAGGATGAACTGGACCATGGTCCGGAGCGCAGGCGACCAGCTCTCGATGCCGCCGAGCGGCGTCCGGGACCAGTCGAACTGACGAATGCGTTCGGCCATCTCGCCGCCAGCGGCGAGGAAGTCCATCTGAGGCTCGCCACTTGTGGCCTCGATTTCTGCCATGTGCTACGACTGCGCGCGTGTTCCCCGGCTGACGAGTCAACTCGCTGTCCAGCGACCGGGGCCGAACTTGACGGAAGCTGACCTGCGGGCGGCGGGATTCAATTGCTCTTAAGGAAGAGACCGGACCCACCTCGGGATATGTCTCCTCCTCCCTGCACAGGCTGCCACGCTCATGCTCGGACGCTGCTGAGATCGCCTTCTGGCGGGTCAGTACCCCTCGATACCGGCGATGCGCGGGCCGGCAAAGGTCAGTTCCATGAGGTCCTCGCCCCAGACGACCTTCCCCTCGAACACGGCCTGGATCTCGTGTACGATCTGCTCGCGAATGCGCGGCTGGTCGATCTGCGCGAGCAGGTGCGTGAGGACGAGCGTCTTCACACCCGCGCGCTGCGCGACGAGCGCGTTGTCCTTGTGGTTCCCGCACGCCGCTCGATAGGCAGGCGATGGCGCGGTACCGCTGAAGTAGTGGTTCATGTGGATCAACACATCGCACCCTCGCGCGAGTTCCACAATGTCGTCCGAGGAACCGCTGTCGCCGGTGTAGCATAACGAGCCGTCCGGCGCGTCCAGGCGGAACGCGAGGCACTCGAGGAACGGCTGGACGTGACTGGCATGGCCAACGCGGACCTTCCAGCCATTTCCCTCGATCACGTCGCCCGCGTGAACCTCGCGAACCTGTGGCGCCGGACGCTTCCGCGGCACGGTACCCCCTCGCGCGCGAAAAACGTCGACGCTGCTCGCATGTTCGATACGGGCACGGATGTCCGGGCCATACACCCCTTCCTCGCCGAAGAGTTGCTCAGTCATGCGTTTGATCGGAGTCGGGCCGAACACGTTCAATTCGGGGATACGGTCCGCGCCCTGGTCCCACCGCTGCAAGACAAGCCGTCCGTAGTCCAAGCAGTGGTCGTAGTGCAGGTGCGTGAAGAACGCGTGCGTGATATCGACCGCGCGCCGCCCGCTCTCGAGAAGGCGGTGATGCGCGTCCGGCCCGTGGTCCATGATGATGCGATCATTCCCGACTTCGATGAGGTAGCCCGAGCCCACCCGCTGCAGCGATGGCGCGGGCGTGCCCGTGCCAAGGAGCGTGATCTTTGTCGTTCTGGGTTGCTGCGAGATGGCAGCTTCCAGCGGCCGGTCGGAGATCGCCGCTGCGGCTGACGATGCGGCAACGGTGCCGAGGAATGCGCGTCGCTTCATGGGAGTTCTCTCTGGCTGGTACGCCCGCGTCACCGGCCCGTCCGCCACGGTGACGGGCCAACGTTACTGCGTCGCGGACGCGAGAGCCAATCCGACAGCGCTGCCGAGTCAACCAGCGGCCCGATGGTTCAGGCACTGTTGCGACCGCGCGGTGTCGTAATGAGGACGGTGTTCCCTGCCGACCCTTAGCCCCATCAGGAGCTTCCATGCAATCGCGTCGCCTCGCATTGAGCCTTGTTCTCGCCACGTCCCCCTTGGCCCTTGGCGGCTGCTTTCTCGTGGCCGCTGGTGCCGGCGCCGCGGGCGCCATCGCTTACACCAACCGCGGCGCGACGTCGGTCATCGCCGGGACCGTCGACCAGGTATTCGACCGTACCGCCACGGCGTTTCAGCAGGCTGCCATCACCGAAACAGGGCGTAGCACGGAGGACAGCGGCCGGCAGCGGAAGATTATTGGTACGAAAGGGGAGTACGAGGTGACCGCCGAGCTCAATCGAACATCTGATTCGACGACGAAGGTCGAGATCACGGCCAGGAAGAGCGCTGTCGAGTATGACAAGGAACTGGCAAAGGACATTCTCAACCGCATCCTGACGACATCGGACAAGTAGGCTCCGGGCAGGAAACGCCCGTTAGGCGTCACTGCGGTCGCCTTCGAGCGCGAGTTCCATGAAGACAGCGCTATTCCGATAGGCGGCCAGAGTCTCGGGGGGCTGGTAGTCCCGCATGCTGTTTTCGGCGTACGGATCTATCTCGCGGAAGCCGACGGAGCGGTACAGGCGGTGCGCGGCGGTGAGAGCCTTGAGGCTTTCCAGACGGACTCGATGGTAGCCCAGCGACTTCGCGTCCTCAAGCAAC
>DATMBT010000381.1:0-5886 GCA_035559475.1 Gemmatimonadaceae bacterium | reverse complement strand
TCGGAGCCAGCAGGCGATTGAATCCTGCCGACGCGAGTGCATCCAGAACCGGCTTCGCTACGCGACGCTGGCGCTCCGTTGTCTCCGCATGTTCCCGGATGATCGGTGCAATTCGTCGCGCGCTTTCGAGTAGCGCTTCCGCGTCGCTCGAAGTTTCAGGAGTTACAGCCGCAACGGCGGTATCGGGGGTGTGAATCGCGGTCATCGCAGGCTCCTCCAGGTCCAGTCGCCCACGCGAGTAGCGCCGGCGCGCCGCACACGCGCGAGTGAATCACATGAGTAAGACGACGAGGCCGTACGGAGTTCCGTCCTGAAGCATGTCGTCCGAAAAGCTGGCGGGCTCGAGCAAATCGTCCCCTCAGCGCACGTTTGATCAGACGTTCTGCTGGAGGGCCGCGGCAAGCGCCGCGCGGGAGTGGACACCAACACTGAGGCGGACCGCTTCGGCGTGATGCTCCGCGGTCCGGCGGCTGATCCCGAGGGCACGGGCGATGATGACATCCGACTGCCCTTCAGCGAGCCGCTGAGCTACTTCGCTCTGGCGCGGCGTTAGGCCATAGCGCGCGCGAAGCAACGCGGCCGACGGCAGGCGGCGCGCCGGGCGAATGAGCACAAGCACCCATGGATCGCCCGCGCCGAGCCACGCGGCATACGTCCCCTGCAGCCGGTACCGGTTGGCGGCGGTTTCCACCGTGACCTCGTGTGCAGCCGCAGTCGTGACGTGCCGGTTGCCGCCGGATCGCGCGAGCATCTTTTGCGCGACCTCCCCAAGCCTGCGTTCGAGTAGCGCACGCTCGGTGTCCGATGCAAGGAGATCGATGAGCGCGCGATTTCGGTAACGGCAGCGCCCCGCGCGATCCCAGACGGTCGCGCCTTCGGCGACCCGGTCGAGCATGCCGGTCAGCGCTTCACGGTGAATCTGGAAGGCGAGGTGCGTGCGCACTCCTGCCTTGAACGCCGGAAGCAGCAGCTGGAGGAAGGTGAGCCCGCGCTCGCCGAACGCGCCTCCTGACGCGCGGTCCGCGGACTCCTCTTCGTAATCGCGCGTCACCTGACGGCCGGTGAATAGCTCGCCCGGGAATGGGTCGATTGCCAGGCCTTCCACGACGAGCAGATGGTTCGGTGGCGCCCAGTCGACATAAACCTCGGTCGCGCCCAGAGTCGCAGTGTAGAGATGGTAGGGCGGGGAGGGCTCTACTCGCCGGCGGAGGCGCGCCTTGCTCACGGCGGTGTCGAGACCATCCGAGGAGGCGTCGGTGCAATCCAGGTCGGACGTCTGCCCGCGTTGCGGTGGGGCGCCGGCGGTTCTGCGCGGAGGGGTGAAGGCTGCCTGGTCGGCGCCGATGAGCTGCGCCACGCGCGCCGAAGCGACGACGCTCCAGGCGTCCGTGTTGCGATAATCCAGCGGCGAGAGCAAAGCCGTCTGCGCTCGCTCGAGCGCGAGCAGGTCAGGCGCGGAAAGACTGAGGGACATCTGGCACTTCCACCTCCGAGTCGCGCTGCGGCGACGCTAAACGTTAGGCGACGTCCAATATCGGAGGCAAGCTCGGCGACGCGTCCCGCAACCGTAGCCACCTCGACCGGCGGAGACCTTGGGACGGGCCGGAGTCTCAGGGGACTCCGGCCCGTTCTGGTCCAGGAGGATCGTTCGGCAATTAGCGCGGGTCGACCCCCTGCGCGATCAGGACGTAATCCTGATTGAGGGCATCGTCGAAGCCGAAGAAGACAATGGCGTACCTGAAGCCGAGGAGCTCGACGGTGCCACCGCGGATTTCGGGCGTCCAGTTGTCATTCGGGCAGACTTGTTGCGCCTCGAACGGGTCTGCCTCCCGATCCGGGATGCTCAGCCTCCCGTTCTTCGTCGACGCCACAGTGAGTAATGTGGCCTGAGTGAAATCCTGTGTGTGGGATTCCACCGGGTTGTTCTTGTTCGCTCCACTGTTGTTGCAGTCGATGATCGCCGTATAGGCGGCGATCAGGAGAACGGCGACATTCGTGTTGCCGACGCCGGCAAGCTGAAAGTCGCTGCAGTCGATCGAGCGGTCCGCGTTCACGGTGCAGCCGATTGAGCCGCCCTGGAGATGCGCGCCCGACGGCGCGAACGCGGTGTTGATAGTCGCACTATAAAGACCAGGCAATACATCGAGCGCAGGGCGGTCTCCGGTCAGGATTCTCGGAGCCGTAGTGCTGGTGTCGCTACAGGCGGCAAATGCAAGGCCGATCAGTGGCAGGATTGCGATGCGTTTCATGGGATGACTCCTTGTGGTCTTCCAGCGTACAACTCTTCCGATCTCTTCAGTCGCTGTAGGGCGGTGGCCGTCAGATATCGAGGGCGAGAGGGAGGCGGGCGCGCTCGGGCGACGGACACGAGAACGAGGCCGTGGCCGCGCAGGCCAGTGAGGCGGGACCCGCAGCGGCAGCCCCCGGCATGGGCCCGCGGATTGGAAACCGGGGGCCGACTGCGGCTCTGCTCGCATGCGAGCCCAATACAGTTATCGCAGGTGTCGACCGACCACATCACAGCGCCTCATCCAGCCCATCGTGGCGGAAGTGGCCGACTATCCTACGCTGACCGGCAAATTGCGCATGGGCAGAATTGCCCATACGCGCGCTGCGTCGTTAGGCAGTTCCCGTGTGGCCGAGCCTGCCGCTCGATGCTCAGTCGGCGCGGAGAACGCGATTCGGGTCTGCCCGTATCGCTCGCATCGCCGGCACCGCGCTCGCAATCGCGCCAACCGAGATCATGAGCACGCACACGGCGGCGAACACAACGGGATCGCGTGGCGACTGCTTGTAGAGCAGTGGTTCGATCCAGCGCGATGCGACGAGGGCGAGCACGAGGCCGATGGTAACGCCTCCAGCGGCGAAGCCGATGCCTTGCTTCAGCACCAGTCGCACGATGTGTCCGGACTGCGCGCCGAGCGCAACACGCATCCCCAGTTCGTGCATGCGTTGCGCGACGGTGTACCCGATCACACCGTACAATCCCACGGCCGCGACGACGACAGCCAGTCCGCCAAACGCGACGAAGAGCGTCGCCCCCAGACGCCAGCTCCGACTCTGGTCGTCCACGACTTCCTGCAATGGTCGCACGACCACAAACCCGTTGCCGGGCATGGCGGCCTGCATGGCACTGCGAACGCGCTCGAGTTCAGACGCGGTTGGGCGACCGGCGAGGCGAATGTAGATGCGCCCTGCCCAGCCCGAGCCCATCTGGTCTGCGTTCAGGTAATACACGAAACGCTGCTCATCGGTGACGCTCTGGTAGGCAGCGTCTTCGGCGACGCCGATCACCGTCGAACAGGGCGCTGGCTCAGGCGTATTCCCATTCAGGCGCCAGCTCACTTCGAGGCACTGGCCGATCGGGTCCTTACCTGGCCAGAGGACACGCGCCATCGCGTTGCTCACGACCGCCACGGGCGGTGCGCCGGCGCCATCGCTTTCCGTAAACGAGCGTCCGCGGATGATGCGGGTGCGCATGACGTCGAAGTACTGGGGACTGTTCACCTGCACGTTGAAGCGGCCGAGTTGTTCGACTGAATCGATGCCGGGCACGCGCAGGTACGCCGTGTTCGTGCGGAAGAAGCCGGAATTCACCCGTGTCGCGCCGTTCGTGGCGGGGATGGACCTGGCGGTCGCCATGAGGTTGGAGTACGCAGCCCCCAGCGACGCGCTGTCGAGGGCGAGCTCACGGAAGTCGGGGTAGACCTCCACCACGCGGCTGGCGTCATAGCCTAACGGGATATCGAGGACACGATTGAAACTGCGGATGAACAGTCCCGCTCCGATCAGCAGTACCACGGAGAGGGCGCCCTGAGTGACCAGGAGTGCCGACCGGAGCGTGGAGCGACGATAGGTCCCTCCGCGGGCACCGGTCTTCAGCGAAGACGTCAGGTTCGAGCGAGCCGCCAGGACGGCCGGTCCGATGGTCGTGAGCAGTGCGGCCGCGAGCGCAAGCGCGCTCGCCACTCGTATCGTCCGCCAGTCGGTGGCAAGGTCGAACGTGGATCCTTCAGGGAGCAGCAGTTGTCGAATGGCGGCTCCACCCCACTGGGCAAAAACCAGTCCGGCGGTGATGCCGATGGTTGCCAGGAGCACGGCCTCGAGCACAAACTGGCCCATGAGGCGCCCTCGGCTGACGCCGAGCGCCAACCGCACCGCGATCTCGCGCTGACGACGCAGGACGCGCGCGAGCATCAGGTTCGCGACGTTGGCGCAGGCAATGAGCAGCACAATGGCGGCGACGCCAACGGCCCACAGCAGCACACGCGACTCGGGACCGGGATTGGGCCCGGCGGCACTGCGCAACGCGGCCACCATCGCCCGCGGACGCGCCACGGAGTCCGGCAATACACGCGGGTTGGTCTCGCGCTGGATCCGCCGGCTCTGCTTGTAAGCAGCCGTCAGTTCGGCGGTCGCGGCCGACTCGGAGACGCCGGGTTTCCGCCTGACGAGTACTTCCATCCAGTCCCAGTTGTACGCCTTGTAGTAGTTGAGGCGACTGAACTCGTCGTGGTTGGCCGGAATCGTCGTGATCGGAACAAATATCTCGGGCGGACTGCCCTGGACCGTGCCGACGAAGTTCATAGGGGCAACACCGATGATGGTGTAATCAAGTTTTCCAATGCGGAGTTGCTGGCCAAGCACGTCGCGCTCGCCGAACTTCACGCGCCAGTAGTCGTAGCCGAGGACCGCCACGAGTGATCCCATCGGGACCTGGTCCTCAGCCGGACCGAAGAAGCGACCTTGCGCCGGACGCATGTCGAAGAAGCTGAAGAACGACGCGCTGATTCCGGCGACCTTCGTGATCCGCGTTTCCTGCCCGAGTCCGACGGCGAATCGCCATTCCGACACGGCGGCATGTTGGGAGAACGATTGTGACGCGCGTACCAGGTCCTGATACCGCGTGTAGGGGATGGTCGAATACGTGTTCCGGCGGGTGATGTTGGTCTCGACGTACACGCTGTGCACGGCACCCGGGTCGCGCATGTACGGGAACGGCCGGAACATGAGCCGGTCGATCACCGCGAACATGGCCGCGTTGGCACCGATGCCGAGGCCTAACGTGATCACCACGGTGAGCGTGAAACCCGGGGCGTGTACCAATCCGCGGACCGCGTATCGCAGGTCCTGCAGGAGGTGTTCGAGCGCGGGGAATCCCCAGGCGTCGCGGCTGGACTCGCGCAGCGACGTGGTGTTTCCGAGCTGGCGGCGGGCGGCGGCCTTCGCGTCCGTCGGGGACAGGCCCTCGTGCTGGAAATCGCGGGCAAGGAGCTCGGCGTGTGCTTCGAGTTCTGCCGAGAGCTGGCTGTCGAGTCGGTCGCGCCGCAGCCAGGCGCGGGCACGAAGCAGGAGTTCGCGGGGCGTCATGCGTCGGAAAGTTTGAGGACACGAACGGTAGCGGCGATTGAACGCTTGAAGTCCGCCTCTTCCTGACCCAGCTGCTTGCGGCCGGCGGTGGTGAGCTTGTAGTAACGCGCCTCGCGCCCCGTAGGCGTCTTCTTCGATTCGGAGGCGATCCACCCCTTTACCTGCATGCGCTGCAGGGCAGGGTAGAGCGAACCTTCCTCGATCTTCAGCGCTTCGCGCGACAATCGCTTGATGTGCTGCGCAATGCCGTATCCGTGGAAGGCTCCCGCGGACAACGTCTTGAGGATCAGCAGGTCGAGCGTGCCGGCGAGGATCGGCGCGGTGCCGTTGGTGTCACCCATGTCAGGTCTACCCTTTTCAAGTCTAGGTATGCATCTGACACCGGGAATGGCGGAAGGGTTGGAAGCGGGCTTCTCGATCGGTCCGGCAGACGCTGCCGGCGGTCGGGACGGAGAAAAAAGGAAAAAAGGGTCAGACTCCATTTACCGCGGTAAATGGAGTCTGACCCTTTTTTCC
>DATMBT010000380.1:0-3059 GCA_035559475.1 Gemmatimonadaceae bacterium | reverse complement strand
CCGCGGCCGACCAGGTGGACAACTTCGCCGGGCAGGTAGTCGTCCCGATTCGTTTCGATGCTCGCACCGGTCGTGCTGTCGACGCCTAACGCGAGCACACCAGGCGCCAGCGGAACTGCATTCGGCGCTTCAGGGGCGGTGATGGCGCCTTCGCGCCCGCATGCGGCGACCACAAGAATCGCCAGGATTGCCTTGGACAGGCCCTTCATAACGAGTTTCTCCGAGAGAGGGATAACCGCGATGCCGACAAGCGTCCTTCGGCAACCCGGCCGTCTCCTGGAGAGACCCGTGGCTTTGCGGACCGGCCTCGCGACCGGGGTGCCATTTTCGAAATCCGCGCTCAAACACCAACGCCAACCTGCAAGGCGCGATTCGCGCCTCCTTCCAGCGATCCTCACGGCGACTGAGGACCCGCCTCTCTACCGATCCGCCCTCGGTGAGACGGTGCTAACGCTCCGCTCGCCGTCAGCGTGGCGCAATCCCATCACTTTGACCGCCTTCCCCTGCGACTTTCCCATTACAACTCACCACGGGACCGCCGCCCACATACGCAACACCAACGGAAGCAACTACTTACGGCGCTGCCTGAGCTTTACCAGCGCCGTGCCTTCAATAGCGGACTCCTCCAAATGCAAGTCCGGGGCCGTGATATACGTCACAGGGCGGACCTCCAACAATTAGCTCTGAGGAGTAGCCGCGAGAGTTCGGCAACTTCCCAACCGACGTCCGCGGAATTTGAACGACCCGTGTGACAGGGGTTGCAGAAGGCTTCGACACCACCAAAAACAACGAGGGCCCGTTTCCGGGCCCCTCGTGTTTCGTGCTCAAACGGTTCGCTATTTCTTGCCGGCGGTGTGGATCACGATCGACCCGCCACCAAGCAACTGGTTGACGCCGTTGTCGTAGACCGTCGCGCCACCGTTGTTGTTGGTGATCTGGACCCGGAACGTGTCGCCCGTGTTGCCACCATCCATCGCCCAGAGCATGAACGTGTAGCTACCCTGGCCGTTGATGGTCCCGGTTCCCGCGAACTGCGCGGTGGTGCCGGCCTGGTTGACGACCAGCCACTGAAAGCTGCTGGCCTGGAAGTCCATTCCCCCGGCGTGGAACTGGAATTCCGTGGTCCCCGTGGGAGCGGTCGCTCCTGCTCCCTTATTGTATTTCGAGTCGAACGCGAAGGTCGCGTTGCCACTCAGCGTGAGATCCGGCCCGTAGGCACCAGCGGCCGACTGAATCCAGCCACCGCCAGTCACGAAGCCAGCCGACAGATCGTAGCTGACGACCGTGAAGGACTCGCTTCTCACGTCGTTGTCGTCATCCTTTACGCGCACGGTCAGCGTGTAGATGCCCGCTTCCGGCGGAACGATTGAACCGGAGCAGGTCCCGCCGGTCACCGCGAAATACAGCACCACCGCGTCCAGCGCTCCATCCAGCTCGAGCTGACACTGATGCGTGTCGTTGCTGCCGGCGTCACCGTAGGCCGCCGAGACAGGAATCGGCCCGGTGAGCCCTGAGAACGACTGGCCCTGTGTCGAGCTGTTCAACGCGAGCGATGGACTCGCGTTGCCGATCGTCAGGTTGACGGTGCTGGCGACGCTCGAGCCACCGTCGTCGTCGCTCACGACGAGCGAAACCTTGAAGTTGCCGTCGTCGTTGCACGTGACGGACGGAGTGGCGGTGGCAGCGCCGGTAAGAGTGCAAGCACCACCGGTGTCGATGCTCGTGTCGTCAACGGTCCAGGCGAACGACAGACCGGCGTCGTCGTTGTTGCCCGGGTCATCGCCGGAACCATTGAGCTGAATCGAAGAACCTTCAACCACTGCGTAGGCGCCGCCGGCGTTGGCGGTGGGCTTGGCGTTGGTGACGGTGAGGACGACGGTTTCATTGTCAGATGCCCCGTCATCATCCGTGACGGTCAGCTTGACGGAGTAAAGCCCGTCCTCATTACAGGTGATGCTGGCAGCTGCCAGGTTGGCATTGGTGATGAGGCAGTTTGCGCCGGCGTCGTTGGAAGGGCTGCCCGTAAAAGTCCAGGCGTACTGGATCGTTCCGTCGCTGTCGCTCGAGCCGGTTCCATTCAGGGCAACCGGGGATCCTTCCGCGACGCTGTACGGACCACCCGCGTCGGCGTTAGGCGGGGCGTTGGTGACGGTGCCTGCCGCGACGACCAGGTCAATTGGCGCGCTCGTAAAACCCGAGGGTTCGTTACAAACGTCTCCCGGCTGCGGGTTGCCAGTGACGGTAAGCGTGTAGTGGTACGTGCCGGGGGCCATACCTGCCGGCGTGTTCACGGTCAACTGCGTCACGCCAGGTACTCCCGGTCTCCCTCTGACGGAACTCGGTGCAAACGAGAAGAACCCGGCCGGTGGCGGAGCGGGCCACGCCGGACTTCCAACAGGCGTAGCACTGAGATTCACCGTGCAGAAGTCGCTCGAACCGAAGAAGACAATCCGGAACCCGAAAGTAGCGGAGCTGCCCGCGGGTACCGGGGTTGGATTCTGGAGAGTGGTGAACTGGAGGCTGACCGGCCTGCCGTCCGTAAACACCGCAATCGCGACGCTGTTCGACGTCAAGCCCGTCGCCCTCAGCGTGAACGTCACGCCGAGGTCGTGGGTCTGTACGTCGTAGTAGTTCACGCTGAATGCGCCCGTGCCGTCGGCAACGACATCCATCGTCACGTCGTCATGCGTGTCCGGGTTCTCGGTCATGAACATCCGCACCGTTTCACCCGGCGCCCAGCCACGACCGACGACATGCACCACTTCACCGGGCATGTAGTCGTCCAGGTTGGTCTGGATGCTCGCGCCGGTCATCGAATCGACGCCTAACGCGAAGACCCCGGGGACCGGCGGAAGAGCACCAGGTGCGTCAGGTGCGGTGACGGCGCCATCGCGCCCGCACGCGGCGATGACCAGCATCGCCAGTGCCATTCGGCTCAGTCCCTTCATAACCCGTCCCTCCGAGGGGATGTCCTTCGTGGATTGCTGACAGCGAACTCCGGTAGCCCGTCCGTCTCGGCGAGCTTTTCGCCGAGACCCGTGGCTTTGCGGACCGGCCTC
>DATMBT010000379.1:0-2229 GCA_035559475.1 Gemmatimonadaceae bacterium | reverse complement strand
GGCTTTTCCGGACTCGATCGCCTCCATCAGGGTCGCGAGGTCCCGGGCCGAGAGCTGGTTGTTGAGTCCCTGCTCGAACGCCTTTCCGTCCTCGACGCCGCGCAGCACCTTCGTGTGTGTCGCGCCTAACGATCGTGCGGTCGCGTCCACCCGTTTGGCATCCAGGCGTTCTATCAGCGCATTGGTGGCCAGGTTGCTGGACCGCACGATCATGCGTTCGACCAGCCATCGGAGCGGGACACGCTGGCCGACACGCTTGAAGACGGAACTGTCCGAGTCGACCCCCGCGTCCAGCGCGTACGGCGACCCGTCCACGATTGACTTGAAGACCGTGTCCAGGAGCAACTCCTCGTCGCGACGGATGCGGCCGGCGTCGATGGCCCGGAAGTACTCGATCAGCACCGGGACCTTCATGGTGCTGGCGGCGTGGAAGACCGAGTCCGGGTTCACGTAGACGGCGGTCCCCCCGCCCACCTCCGCAAAGACCACGCCCACGGTCGCGCCAGGGACCTCGCTGATGCGGGTCATGACCCGCTCCCTGAGGACGGCCCCGGGGTCCTGGGCCGTGACGGTTTGTGCTCCGATCAGCATCGCAAAGAAGACTCGGGTCACCATGAATGCCATTTAAGGCCGTCGGACACGAGTTGGCAATGCTTGCCGTTGCCAGCACCTGCCCTCGGTCGTATGGCAACAGCAGAAGCCTTCGTCACTCCGGTTCACAAGATGACCTCATCCAACATGGCCGGAGGCGACGCCTCTCACGGCGACGCATCGGCTGAATCCCTGTCACTGACGCACGCGGATCGGCTCCGCTTTGCCGGATTCGATTTCCGCAAGCTGCCCTCGGGCCTTGGCTCAGCGGCGGTGACGCTGGAATGGAAAGGCACGGAGAAATACGTGGGTCGGGCCGAGGGCGTCTCCAGTGCCTTCGCGGATCTCCGCCTTGCGGTGGAAGCCACCGTGAAGGCCCTGGCCGAATTCACCCGGCATAAGGATGTCTTCGAACTCGTTGGCGTAAAGTCGGTTCGCGCCTTCGATGCCAACGTGGTCATGGTCAGTGTCCTGGCCCGCCGCGATGGCAAGCCAATACAGCTGGTTGGCTGCCGCATCGCTGACGGCGATCCGTTGCGCAGCGCGGTCCTTGCGACGCTGCAGGCAACGAATCGGCTTCTCGGTCCGCCATCGGACGATTGACCTGACGGGTAAACCCGTCGCGAGGCTGCTTAGTCCAACGTAGGATGGCGGCCGTCGTCGCCAGGACTAAGATAGGCCGGACTGGAGCGTCGCCTCCTTCACCGTAGCCCCGAAACTCGAGGACTAGATGACAGGTCGCGCACGAATCTCCGTTGCCGCAATCCTGTTCGCAGGAGCGTGCGCACGCCCATCTCCACCAAGAACGTCCCCAGAGCCCGCAAACGACTCTGTGAGTGCTGCGGTACCGGCCGCGATGGAAGTGCTCGAGAAGGAGTCCAGGAGCACCCCAGCAGCCGCTGCGCGACCCAAGCCGAGTCCTGCCCCGCCCAAGGCGGCGCCCAAGGCGGCGCCCACCCCTCCGCCGGCCCCCACACCCGCGTCCCAGCTTGAGGCGACAGGATCTGTCGAGCCGCCGACCTACGAGGTGCTCGAGCTGCCCGGTCCAAAGCGATTCCCCGAAGCTTCGTGGGACATCGAGGTGAAGGATTACCTGTCGCACGATCGCGTGGAGTTTTACGTGCGGAGGTTCAGCGGCTCCCAGCGCTCGACCATCAACTCGTGGATGCAGCGCGGGCTACGCTATGAGCCGATGATCCGGAAGACCTTCCGTCAGGCCGGCATTCCGGAAGACATGTATTACCTCGGCCTTGTGGAGAGCGGATTCGACCAGCACGCGTACTCCCGTGCCGCCGCTGTCGGGATGTGGCAGTTCATGACCGCTACGGCGCGCGGCGTCGGGTTGCGTGTGGACTGGTGGGTCGATGAGCGTCGCGATCCCGTGCGGTCCACCAGGGCCGCGGCGCGGTTCCTGTCGCATCTCCAGGACCAGTTCGGGTCGATGTACCTCGCCGCCGCGGCGTACAACGGCGGGCCGGCCCGGGTTTCCCGCGGCCTGACTCGTTATGCGGACAACGTTGGCGACAGCGAGGGCGACGACCAGTTCTTCGCGCTGGCCGGGACGCGGGCGCTGCGCAACGAGACGTCGAATTATGTGCCGCAGCTCATCGCCGCCGCGGCGATTGGCAAGGAGCCCTG
>DATMBT010000378.1:0-5671 GCA_035559475.1 Gemmatimonadaceae bacterium | reverse complement strand
CTTCATCTTCGTGGGTGACGTGGGACGCCCTGACCTGCTGGAACGCGTCGTTGGCACCGAGGGCAGCATGCGCGGCGGAGCCAAGCTCCTGTTCGAGTCGCTCAGGCGATTTACGGAACGGTGCCCCGATTGGCTCCAGCTCTGGCCCGGCCATGGCGCCGGATCGGCCTGCGGGAAGTCGTTGGGGGCGCTGCCGCAGACCACGTTAGGCTACGAGAAGCTGACGAACTGGGCGTTCCAGATCGACCGCGAGGAAACCTTCGTCGAGGCGGTCCTCGATGGACAGCCTGAACCGCCGACGTATTTCGCGACGATGAAGCGCATGAATCGCGACGGTCCGCCCGCCCTGGCTGAATCAGGTCCGCTGCGCCGGCTGGAACCGAAGGCACTTGAAGCAGCCCTTACGCGCAAGGATCTCGTGATCGACCTGCGGCGCGCCGATGATTTTGCGGCGAGTCACATTCCCGGCACGATCAGCATTCCGTTGACCCGCGCCTTTGCAGGATACGCGGGCTGGGTGCTGCCGTATGATCGGGACATGTACCTGCTGGTGCCGGGCGAGGATGAAGCGCCAGCGCGTCGGGCCGCTTCAGAATTGTCGATGATTGGCCTCGATCGCATTGCCGGCTGGATGGGCGCAGACGCTGTCTCCGAATGGAAGGCCAAGGGAGGCGGCATGGTGTCCTCGCGCCAGATCACACCAACGGATGTCGCCTCACAGATCAGCGAGGGAACCGCCGTTCTGGACCTGCGGACCATCGCCGAGTGGCGCACAGGTCATGTCACGGGATCACAGCTCGTGCCGCTCGGGCGACTTGTGACGTACATGTCGGACAAACCGCGCGAGAAGCCAGTAATCCTGCTCTGTGAAAGCGGTAGTCGTTCAGCGATTGGCGCCAGCCTGTTGACCGCAGCCGGCTTCAGCGATGTCTCGAATCTCACCGGCGGCATCGCCGCGTGGCGGCGCGAAGGGCTGCCACTGGAAGTCGACACCGTGGTCTTCGCCGCCAGCGCCTGATGACGCGGCGACTCGTCGCCTACTTCTTTCGGGGACTGGTCCTCCTTGCCCCGATTGGCGTCACGCTCTGGATAACCTGGTGGTTGTTCAAGACGATCGACGGCCTGCTCGGCCTGTCGATTCCCGGCGCCGGCTTCGTCGCGACGATCCTGCTGATCACGCTCGTCGGATTCCTTGGATCGAACCTGCTGACGCGCGGCGCGATGTCGGTCTTCGACCGCATCCTCAGCAAGTTGCCGTTCGTGAACCTTGTGTACGGTTCGACGCGTGACCTCATCAAGGCGTTCGTTGGCGAAGAGCGGCGCTTCAACAAGCCCGTGCTGGTTCAGCTCTTTCCCGGCGGTCATCCGAATGTGCTCGGCTTCGTCACGCAGGAGTCGCTGACAAACGTGGGCCGGGACGGCCTCGTGGCGGTCTACGTTCCGCAGTCCTACAATTTCGCCGGCCAGGTCTACCTCTTTCCGGCGAACGTCGTTCAGCGGCTCGACGCCCCGAGCGCCGCCGTGATGGCGTTTATCGTCTCTGGTGGTGTAACGGCCATGAAGTCTTCCGCCGAAACCGAAGCGACATCGAGGGCCGGGACCGCATGATCCATCACCGCCGCTGGCTACTGCCACTGTGCCTCGGGGCTACCCTCGTCGCGAACGCCCGTGTTGATGCGCAGCGCGCGCCCGCGAGCGCGCCTCGTCCCATCGTGCTGCGTCCGGCCCGCGTCTTCGACGGAGTGGGTCCGGCGGTGCGCGAAGGTGTGGTCGTGCTGGTGCGAGGTGAACGGATCGAGGCCATCGGCCCCGCCTCGCAGGTGGCGACGCCACCGGGCGCCGAGGTCATCGACCTTCCCGGCCTCACGCTGTTGCCGGGGCTCATCGACGCCCACTCGCACGTGCTGCTGCATCCCTACAACGAGACGTCCTGGGAGGAGCAGGTGCTGCGTGAGTCGTTAGGCGAGCGCGTGGCACGGGCGACCGTGCACCTCAGGCGAACGCTGGAGGCCGGCTTCACGACCCTGCGCGACCTCGGCACCGAAGGAGCCGGGTACGCCGACGTCGGACTGAAGCAGGCGATCGACAAGGGCGTCATCCCCGGGCCGAGGCTTATCGTCACGACGCGCGCAATCGTCATGAAGGGCAGCTATGCGCCGAAGGGCTTCGCGACAGAATGGGACATCCCGCAGGGCGCCGAGGAGGCCTCGGGGTTGGAAGATCTTTCGCGGATCGTGCGGGACCAGATCCGTCACGGAGCACAATGGATCAAGGTGTACGCTGATTACCGGTGGGGACCCAACGGAGAGGCGAGGCCGGCGTTTACCGAAGAAGAACTCCGGCGTGTCGTGGAAATTGCCGGCAGCAGCGGACGTCCCGTGGTGGCGCATGCGTCTACCGCCGAAGGAATGCGGCGGGCAGCGGCCGCCGGGGTGACGACGATCGAACATGGTGACAGTGGCACTCCAGAAGTCTTCAAGCTGATGGCGGAACGCGGCGTGGCGCTGTGCCCGACGCTGGCGGCGGGTGACGCAACGGCACAGTACGCCGGGTGGCGGAAAGGCGTCGAGCCCGAACCGGCCCGGTTCGCCCAGAAGCGCAAGAGCCTCAACGCGGCGATCGCGGCGGGCGTGATCATATGCAACGGGAGTGACGTTGGCGTGTTCGCGCACGGCGACAACGCCCGAGAGCTCGAGTTGCTTGTGGACTACGGAATGACGCCGGTGAACGTGCTGCGGACGGCCACGTCCGTGACCGCATCGGTACTCAAGCTCGAGGACAGGATCGGCCAGGTGAAAGCAGGTTTGTACGCAGACCTGATCGCGGTGGAGGGGAACCCGACGGAGTCAATCTCCGCGGTGCGAGCGGTGCGGTTTGTCATGAAAGGTGGATTGGTGAGTTACAACGCGGGCATCACATCGAAGTGAGGAGCAGCATGAACGAGAAGCAGATCAAGGCATTGGCGAAGCGGAATGCGGCGAAGGCCGCCAAGGTGAAACCCGCGTCGCAGCGGGCGTACGACGCCACGGTGGAGAAGACGCGACCCCCTGACCGTGACGACACGGATGCAAATCGCATTTTCAAGGAAATGAAAAAGCGCGAGTTTTAACGGGATGCTGGCAGGCCGTTGACGCGGGCGTTTCGCACGCGACAGCTTCCATCATGCCAGCAGACCTGCGAAAGCTCCTAGCCGCCAGCGTGGTCGCCTGCGTCGTGGCGTGTACCCGCACGGCTGACCAACCAGTTGAGACCGGCGCCATCACCGCCATTGATGCGCCGGCTGGCCCGAACAGTGGTGAGCCGAACCTCGCCGTTGACGGTGCTGGCCGCGTCCACCTCTCATGGCTGGAGCGGAACGCCGACTCCTCGGTCTCCCTCCGACTGGCCGTGCGCGACAACGGACAGTGGTCCACACCGGTCACCGTCACGACTGGACGCGACCTGTTCGTGAACTGGGCCGACTTTCCTTCCGTCTTCGTCGCGCCCTCGGGCCGAATCGTTATGCATTGGCTCCAGAGGCAGCCTGGTGGGAAGTATTCCTACGGCGTCAGGGTCAGCCAGAGTACGGACGGCGGCGCGTCGTGGTCCGATCCGAAACAGCTCCACGATGACCAGGGGGCCGGTGAGCATGGGTTCGTTTCATTCTTTGCCGCGGACGGGGACTCCGTGGAGGCCATCTGGCTCGATGGCCGCGCCACGGGCGGTGAGGGACACGAAGGACACCACGGCTCCATGCAACTCGGCAACGGCCGCATCGCGGCGGACGGCGGCATAACGCCGAGCGTCATGGTTGACGATCGCATCTGCGACTGCTGCCAGACCTCGGCCGCGGTTACCGCGCGCGGGCCAGTGGTGGTCTACCGCGATCGGTCGGCGGAAGAAATCCGCGACATCGCCATCGTCCGCCGGGTGAATGGCAAATGGACGGAACCGACACGCGTTCACGCTGACGATTGGCACATCGAGGGTTGCCCGGTGAACGGGCCGTCAGTGGTTGCCGACGGCGACGATGTCGCGGTGGCGTGGTTCACCGGCGCGAGAGACACTGCGAAGGTGAACATCGCGTTTTCGAAGGACGCCGGCGCGACGTTCAGCGCCCCTGTGCGCGTTGACGACGGCCAGCCCGCCGGCCGCGTCGATGTGGAGTTCGACGGTGACGGGCGCGCAATGGTGACGTGGCTGGAGCGCGTCGGCCAGGAAGGCGCCGAGGTGCGCCTGCGCGCGATCGCGCCCGATGGCATGCGCGGCGATGTGATGGTCGTCGCGAACTCCGCGGCGGCGCGATCGAGCGGCTTCCCGCGCATGGTTCGCAGCGGCGATGAGCTCATCTTCGCCTGGACGCAACCGGGAGATACCGCACGGGTGCGCATGGCAAGCACACGCCTGACGACTGGGCAGCGTTAGCAATGCGCAGGCTTGCAATGTGCTTGTTGCTGGTTGCGGGTTGTACGCGATCCGCGGAAGGGCCGTCTCGTGTCGAGATTGGGGTCGAGGCACCTTCGTACGCGGCACGCAATCTCGGTGGCGACAGCGTGTCGCTCGCGCTGTTGCGTGGAAAGCCGGTGCTGCTGAATGTGTGGGCGACCTGGTGCCTGCCCTGCAAGGAAGAAATTCCGTACCTGGAGTCGCTGCACGGCAAATACGCGGCGCAGGGCCTGCAGATCGTCGGGGTCAGCGTGGATGCACGGGGAGACGAATCCAAGATCGAGGAGTTTGCCCGCGACTTCCAGATGACCTACCCGATCTGGCGTGACCCGGATGAGCGGGTCAACACGCGGTTCCTCGCCATCGGCGTTCCATCCACGTACATCATCGACCGGGACGGCATCCTGCGCTGGAAGCACCTCGGTACGCTGCGCGCGACGACGCCGGGCTTTGCGGCCGCGCTGGAGGGAGTGCTGAAGGAAAAAGGCGCGTCACAGTAGCCGCGCATGGGCTTCCGGACAGCGATCCTGATATTCGATGAAGTCGAGGTGCTCGACTTCGCCGGTCCATTCGAGGTCTTTTCCGTCACGGGGCGCCGGCGCAACCTCGAACCCTTCGACGTCTTCACCGTTGCGGAACGACTGGCGCCGGTAGCGGCACGCAATGGCCTCAGCGTGAACCCGCGCTACTCGTTCGAGAACTGCCCGCCGCCGGAGATCCTGGTCGTGCCGGGCGGTTTCGGCACGCGCCGCGAGATGAAGAACCCGATGATGCTCGAGTGGATCTCGCGCGTGGCGCCGGCCTGTGAGCTGGTGCTGAGTGTGTGCACGGGCGCACTCGTGTTAGGCGCGGCCGGGCTCCTGGACCAGCGGAACGCGACGACGCACTTCATGGCGTTCGACGAACTGCGCGCCGTCGCCCCGCACGCTTCGGTCCACGAGGGTCAGCGGATCGTGGACAATGGGAACCTCATCCTGTCGGCCGGCGTCAGCGCCGGGATCGACATGTCGCTGCACGTGGTCGCGCGCTTGTTAGGCGCCGACGTCGCGCGCGAGACTGCGCGGTACATGGAGTATGAAGGGAACTGGGAAGGGGGCTGAGAGGCGGCAGCCTCCTCGCTGTTCTAGTCCCCCGCCGCCTCGGCCGCGAGCCTCGGCGCCGGTGGCAGAACCTCGATCCGCAGCGGTTGGAGCTTCCAGTACGTGATCGAGCGCCAGATCCATTCGAGTGGACCGAGGCGGAACCG
>DATMBT010000377.1:0-4648 GCA_035559475.1 Gemmatimonadaceae bacterium | reverse complement strand
CCACTCGTTCCCCGGCGTGACCGTCGTGCTGGAGGAATCAGCGCACATCGGGCATGGCGCGGTGATTCACGGCGCGCGCATCGGCCGCAACGTGCTGGTCGGCATGAACGCGGTGGTCATGGATCACGCGGTCGTGGGCGCCGGTTGCATCATCGGCGCGCTCACCTTCGTGCCATCGGAGATGATCATCCCCGAGCGAAAAGTCGTGGTCGGCGCGCCGGCGCGCGTGGTGCGCGACGTCAGCGATGATATGCTGGCCTGGAAGACCAACGGGACGAAACTCTATCAGCAGCTACCGTCGATGATGCGCGAGGGCTGGGCGGCGTGCGAGCCACTACGCGAAGTACCGGCGGATCGGCCCAGGCAGGTCGCGAATTACCAGACGTGGAAACGGTGAAATGGGGACTGCAGAGTGCAGAGTGCAGAGTGCAGAGTGCAGAGTGCAGAATGAGAACGCTCTTCCAGCTCTGCATTCTTAACTCTGCACTCTGCATTCTGAACTCACTCCGGCTTACTCGCCTTCGAGTCCGCCGTCCGCCGATCAGCCGCTCCCCACGCCGTCTTCGTCGCGGCATCGTAAAGGATCGACTGCGCATCACCCTGACGCCCGCGCGCAATGGTGGCGCGGTGTCCCATCGCGCGGAGCGCGGCCAGCCCTTCCGGAGTCGTGCCATCGAGCTCGATGCTCGTCGTATCCGGCAGCCACTGGTGATGGATCCGTGGTCCATCGACGGCGGCGCGTATATCACGCTTGAACAGTGTCACGCCGAGTATGACGTCGAGCACCGTGTTGGGAATCGTGCGTCCACCCGGCGATCCCGTCACGAGCAGCAGCTGGCCGTTACGCGTGACGATCGCAGGCGCCATCGAGCTCAACATGCGCTTGCCGGGCGCGATCAGGTTCGCCGGCGTCCCGATGTCGCCCGTGAGGTTCGTCTCACCCGGCTTCTTGTTGAAGTCGCCCATCTCGTTGTTGAGGATCATGCCGGTGCCGCCGACCACCACGCCGGAGCCGAAGCCCGCTTCGAGCGTGTACGTGTTGGACACCGCCATGCCCTGCGCGTCGACGACAGAGAAGTGCGTCGTCTCCTCGGACTCGGGCATCTGTCCGGCGTTCACGATGTCCGCGCCTAACTCCGCAGAATTCCCCGCGTGCGCGACGCTGATCGTCTTCGCGAGGGAATCGGCGTACGCTCCTGACGTCAGGCGCGCGACAGGCACCTGCACGAAGTCCGGATCGCCCAGAAAGCGCGCGCGATCGAGATACGCAAGGCGCGCCGCCTCGATGCGACGGTGCAGGTATTCGGGCGAACCCGCGGCGAGCTTCGCCACGCCCATCCGCTCCATCAGGTTCAGCGTTTCGATCATTACGATTCCGCCTGACGACGGCGGAGGCATCGAGATGATTTCGTTGCCAAGGAACTTGCCCGTGACGGGCGCGCGCTCGACTGCCTTGTAGTCCGCGAGGTCTGCCTTGCTGATGATGCCGCCGTTGCGCGCCATCTGCGCGTCGATCGAGTCGGCGATCCATCCTTTGTAGAACGCGTCAGCACCTTTCGTCGCGATTGCGGTCAGCGTTCGGCCGAGGTCAGCGAGCTTGATGCGATCGCCTTCTGCCCACTCGCCACCGTCTGGCTTGCCGTACGCCGCGGCCGACGTCGGGAAACGCTGCATCTTCCCGGGACGACCCTGCCGGTCGGCGCGGAGCTGGCTATTGAGGGAGCGGGCGAGCGCGGGAGAAAGCGCCCAGCCGTTGATCGCGAGGTCGGCCGCCGGCTTCACCACCTCGGCCCAGGGCAGCTTGCCGTATTTCTTGTGCGCGAGTTCGAGGCCGCGCACCGTGCCCGGCACGCCTGACGCGAGCCAGCCCTGCGCGGTCAACTGGCGGTCGATCTTCCCGTCGGAACCGAGGTACATCGTTGGTGTGGACTTGCCCGGTGCGCGCTCACGGTAGTCGATCGTCGTCGCCGTGCCGTTGGCCAGGCGGATGATCATGAACCCACCGCCGCCGATGTTCCCTGCGCTTGGATGCGTCACCGCCAGTGCGAAGGCGGTGGCTACCGCGGCGTCCACCGCGTTGCCGCCCTTCGCCAGGATCGCCGCGCCGACGTCCGAGGCCGGAGCGGAAACGGAGACCACGAGTCCACGCTTCGACTCGACCGCTGGTGAGTCTTTCTGCGCGAAGAGCGACGCCGTGTCCTGCTGTTGGGCAGGCAGCGCGGTCGCCAGTGAAAGCGCGAGGGGGGAGATCAGGGAGAGCGAGAGGCGCATTTTCATGGGGGGTCGGGGCAGGGGCCGTGCATAGGATACGCTCCGAACGGTCGTCGCGCTGCATGCGGACCGGGGTAAATTGGGTCTCATGAAACTCCAGAACTACGTCGCGGGCCGGTGGGTCGAAGGTGACGGGCCCGGAGCGCCACTGCTCCATGCAGTTACGGGCGAGGTCGTTGCGCACGCCACGTCCGACGGCCTCGACTTCCGTGGGATGCTGGACTACGCACGCCGAACAGGCGGTCCGGTGCTGCGGAGCATGACCTTCCACCAGCGCGCCCGGATGCTGAAGGCCATGGCCATGTTCCTGACCGAGCGGAAGGACGCGTTCTACACGCTCTCGGCTGCGACGGGCGCAACAAAGAACGATTCCTGGGTCGATATCGACGGCGGCATCGGCACGTTTTTCGTCTACGCCAGCAAGGGCCGTCGCGAGTTCCCTGATGAGACGTTCTACATCGACGGACCACTCGAGCCCATCTCGAAAGGTGGGACGTTCGTCGGCCGCCATATCTGCGTGCCTATGGAAGGGGCCGCGGTGTTCATCAACGCATTCAACTTCCCTGTCTGGGGAATGATGGAGAAGCTGGCGCCGGCGCTGCTCGCGGGTGTGCCCGCCATCGTGAAGCCAGCGACGCTCACTTCGTACCTGACCGAGCGCGTGTTCAGGGCGATGATCGATTCGAAGATCTTTCCGGAGGGCTCCATCCAGCTTGTCTGTGGGAGCGCCGGTGACTTGCTCGATCACCTTGGCCCGCAGGACAGCGTCGCATTCACGGGATCGGCAGCCACTGGCCGCAAGCTCAAGGCACATCCGTCGATCATCGCGAACTCGGTTCGCTTCAACCTCGAGGCGGACTCGCTCAATTGCGCGATTCTCGGACCGGATGCGGCGCCGGGCACAGACGAGTTCGAACTGTTCGTGAAGGAAGTCGTTCGTGAAATGACGTCGAAGGCGGGCCAGAAGTGCACCGCCATTCGTCGCACGATCGTGCCCGACACGATGATGGATGCGGTGATCAGCGCCCTGAAGACGCGATTGGCCAGCGTGAAGATCGGCGACCCGGCCATCGACGGCGTGAAGATGGGTCCTCTCGCAGACACGGCGCAGGTAAACGAAGTCGGCACCTCACTCATTACGCTGAAAGGCGGTGCCGAAGTCATCTTCGATGGTAGCGGCGTGGAACCGGTGGGGGTCGAGCGCGGTCGTGGCGCGTTCTTCCCGATCACGCTGCTCGCATGCGACCGTCCGCACGATCGCCTGCAGCCGCACGAAGTCGAGGCATTCGGTCCCGTAAACACGGTGATGCCTTACGCGTCGGTGTCGGACGCGATCGCGTTGGCGCGCCTGGGGCGGGGAAGTCTCTGTGGCTCGCTCTTCACCAACAACGACAGCGTCGCGCGCGACGTGGTACTCGGCGTCGCTCCCTATCACGGTCGTCTGTACGTGCTCAATCGGTCGGCGGCGAAGGAGGCCACCGGGCATGGGTCACCGTTGCCGCACCTGGTGCACGGCGGTCCTGGTCGCGCCGGTGGTGGCGAGGAAATGGGCGGCAGCCGTGGCGTGTTGCACTACATGCAGCGGACCGCGATCCAGGCGTCGCCGACCACCATCGCGAGCATAACGAGTGAATGGGTCACCGGCGCGGCACAGCCGTCGGACGCTGTCCATCCGTTCCGGAAGCACTTCGAGGAACTGCGCATCGGCGAGACGCTCACCACGCACCGTCGCACCGTGACCGAAGCTGATATCGTGAACTTTGCGGCCATCAGCGGAGACCACTTCTACGCGCACATGGACGAGGTTGCGGCGAAGGAGTCGATCTTCGGCCGCCGCGTGGCACATGGATATTTCGTGCTCAGCGCGGCGGCGGGTCTGTTCGTCGATCCCGCGCCGGGTCCCGTGCTGGCGAACTACGGCCTTGAGAACCTTCGTTTCACAAAGCCCGTTCACGCGGGTGACACGATTCAGGCCAAGCTGACCTGCAAGTCGAAGACCGCCAAGGAAACGCAGCCTGAAGGAATACCGCAGGGTGTCGTGGCGTGGGATGTGAACGTGACCAACCAGGAGAACGAACTCGTGGCGACGTATACGATCCTGACGTTGGTGAAGAGGCTGGCGGGAGACGGGAGACGGGCGACGGGAGAGAGCGCATGACGACCGTACGATTCCCCATTCCCCATTCCCGATTCCCGAAGACGCCTTCGCCGCGGCAGGGAGCTGAACATGAAATACGGCTACTGGCTTCCCGTCTTCGGCGGCTGGCTCCGCAACGTGCCTGACGAGCGCATGGACACGTCGTGGGCATACGTGAGCCGCCTCGCGCGTCGTAGCGAGGAGATCGGGTTCGATCTCACGCTCATCGCCGAGCTGTTT
>DATMBT010000376.1:0-14748 GCA_035559475.1 Gemmatimonadaceae bacterium | reverse complement strand
CGACGCAATCACCTCTGATGACGGAGCCGCCGCGGACAGTCCGGTGCCCGGGGTAACGATGTTTTCGAGCGCGCGCACTATCTCGCCGGCGCTCTGCGGCCGGTCGGCGGGTCGCTTGGCCAGGCACCGCATAACGAGTTGCGCGAGCGCCGGTGGGAGCGCGTCGCGCCGGCGATCCACGGGCTCGGGCTCTTCCTTCACATGCGCAGCCAGCGTCGCACTCGGCGGCCGTCCAGCAAATGGCGGTTGCCCCGTGAGCAGCTCGTAGGCCATCACGCCAAATGCGTAGATGTCGGCGCGATGATCGGTCAGCGGATCGGCACTGGCCTGTTCCGGCGCCATGTACGCCGGCGTGCCAAGGGCGACTCCGAACGTCGTCAGGTTCGACCCTTCGGCATTCGTGGAGGCCGATAGGGCCTTCGCCACACCGAAGTCGGTGACCATCGCAGAGCCACCCGAGAGGAGCACGTTATCGGGCTTGATGTCGCGGTGAATGACGCCGCGCTGGTGCGCGTACGCGAGCGCCCTGGCAACCTCCTTCAACACGCTGATCGCATCGGAGATGGGGAACTCGCGCTCCCGGATGAGGCGTGCGCGCAGGCTCTCACCTTCGATGAACGGCATCGTGTAGTACGGGAGACCGCCCGCATCGCCCGCCGACAGGAGCTGGACGATGTGCGCCTGCTGCAACTGCGCCGCGACCGTGATCTCTCGCTTGAAGCGGTCGATCGACACCTGCGCCGCAGTATCGGGTGGCAACACCTTGATGACGACGCGACGCCCCAGCGCGACTTCGGTTGCCACGAAAACGCGTGACATTCCGCCGCCGCCGAGCTCTCGCTCGATCACGTATGCACTACCCAGCGACCCCTGCAGCTGATCGCGCAACTCGCCCGACACCAACACACTCCGGCTAGGGGGTTAAAGAGCCGGGCTAATGTAGGATGGCGTCGATCACGGTGCCAGCACGGTTGCGCTCGGTAAAACACCCAAGTGCAATGCGGTCATCTCGTTTTTTGCCCCTGGAGCGCGTTAGCCCAACCCGCTACTCGGAACTCTTGCGGGCCGCAGCGTCCTTGGCCGCCGACAGGTAACCCGGCTCAAGATCGAGCAGGTTGGAAATCTTCCGCGTGAGATAATGCTCATGCTCGGCGATCTTGCCGTCGGCGAGGACGACGCCCCACATGATCTCGGCCAGCACCATCTTCTGTCCCGTGTCATAGCTCTTCTGCAGCTGCGACGTGAAGCGGAAGTGGTCGACGGCCTTCCGCCGTTCCTCGTCGGCCAGCGCCATGAGGGCGCGCCCGGCCTCGAGCGGGAGTCCGAAGTGGCGCTCGAGTACTCGTTCCAGGTGCGCCTGCTCGGCGTCGGAGAACTCGCCGTCGGCATGCGCGACATCCAACAGCAGCACGCAAGCGGCGAGGTGCAGCGCATCAACCTGCGGTGTTGATGTGGTCGCGCTGTCACTCGGTGGAACATCGCGGTTCAGCAGTCGCTTGATGGAATCGATCAGCATCAGAGTGCGGGGTGGCTCGGTCCTGGTCGGCGGAGTTGATTAGGCCGCCATGCAGAAACATAAAACTCGCGTCGCGCATATCCTGGGCAATCTCGCTCTCGCGGGACTGCACCCCAGGGTACTGTCGCTGGTACGCGAGCTGCCGGACTACTCGCACGCGATCATCTTCAACTCCGGGAATCGCGGACCGCTGTATGACGCGTTCGCGGAAACGTGCGAGATGGTCCAGTGCACCTATCCGAGAGGCTCAGCGCTGGGCGGGCTGGGGTATGTGCCGCGACTCGCGGCGGCACTCCGCAAACTCGCACCCGATGTCGTGATCGCGCACCTGTTCGGTAATCACGCGCTCGTCTCACTGGCGGCGCGGATGGCTGGCGTTCCAGTGACGTTTGGCGTGTCGGCCAACGACCCGGTGTATTTCGCGAAATCGCGGTGGCAGCCGCTGTTGCTGGCGCAGTTCGCGCGGCCGTTCTGTCGCGGTGAGATCGCCGTTTCGGAAGCGGTAGGCACTGTGCTTCGGGATGCGCTGTTACTCCCCGCGCATCGCGTCCACGTCGTCACGAACGGCTGCTCCGTCGAAGCGATCGCCGCCCGGGCAGACGCCGGCAGGAGTCGTGTGCGTGAAAGCACACCCGCACGATTGCTGATGGTCGCGTGGCTGACCAGCGCGAAGGACCACCAGACCGCGATCAGGGCCGTCGCCAGCCTGCGGCAGCGTGGGCACGATATCCGGCTCGACCTGGCCGGTGGCGTGAATCGTCAGGCACGACAAGACGCACTGCAGGAGCTCGCGCACACGCTCGGCGTTTCTGACATCGTGACGTTTCTCGGCGTACGCGCGGACATACCGGAACTTCTTGGCGCGAGCGACATCCTCATCCACTCCTCGCACAGCGAGGGATTTGGCCTCAGCGTGATTGAAGCGTTCGCGTCACGCACGCCCGTCGTGGCCACTGATATACCTGCGTGCCGGGAAGCGCTCGACGGCGGACGGTGCGGAATCCTCGTGGCACCGCGCAATCCGGAAGCCATGGCTGACGCGGTCGAAACCCTGCTCACCAACCAGCGCATGCGCGAGGAACTGACCGAAGCCGCGTACCAACGGGTCCAGGAGCGCTACCACACGCGCCGGATGGCGGCCGGGTATGCCGCGTTGATCGATCGTGCGACGGCGTCGACGCTCGAACGTTCTTAAGGCCGCATCGAACGCAACAACTCTTCGAGCGTCGCTGGCGTCACCGGCTTGACCAGGTGCGCATCGAAGCCTGCTTCCGTGGAACGCTCGCGATCAACGTCGCCGCCCCATCCGGTCTGGGCGACCAGCCGCACATTCCGGGTCTCGGTTTGTTGCCGCAGGCGACGCGCGACTTCGTAGCCGTCCATCCCCGGCATGCCGATGTCGATCAGCATGAGGTCAGGCTGGAAGTCACGCGCCTGCTCAATCGCCTCGGGACCGTTGGTCGCGTGACTCACCGTATGTCCCATGAGGGACAACAGCAGGGCGAGGCTGTGAACCTGGTCGTCGTTGTCGTCTACGACGACGATTCTTTTCCGGACGACGTCAGCTCGCGTCTGGCTGGTTACAGGTTCGGCATTCCCGAGGGGCGCGGCGGACATGGGGAGCCTGACGACAAACTCGCTTCCCGCGCCCGTGCCCGCACTGTGGGCTTCGACTGTTCCCCCGTGCATCTGGACAAGGTTCTGGACCAATGCGAGCCCGACGCCCAACCCGCCACGTCCCTGCTGCGTCGTGCGCGGACCCTGGGTAAACATCTCGAAGACGTGGGGAAGCAACGATGCCGGGATCCCGGTTCCCGTATCGCGGACGCGCACGACAACGTCTTCCACCGTTTCTTCGTGCGGTCGTTTCGCGCGTTCGACAATCAATGAGATCTGGCCATGAGGAGCAGTATGCTTGGCGGCGTTGTTGAGCAGGTTGACCAGGACCTGCGAGAGACGGACTGGATCCACGTCGAGGTACAGCGGTTCGGTCGGCAGCGTGACGCTCAACCGCAGGTGTCCTTCCTCCATCTGCGGCCGGCTCGTTTCGAGGGCCGTCTCCACGATGGTCCTGACCTCGACGCGCTCCCGTCGAATGTCGACCTTTTTCTCGACGATGCGGGCGAGGTCGATCAGGTCTTCCACGATACGCGCGAGCTGTCCAGCCTGACGATGCAACACCTCACGTGACTGCTCGATCGCGTCCCGGTCGTCGCCCGCCAGCCGCATGATCTCGACCGCGTTCCGGATGGGAGCCAGCGGATTGCGAAGCTCGTGCGCAAGCGTCGCGAGGAACTCGTCCTTTCGTCGGTCCGCTTCCTTCAATGCCTCGATGGCGCTGTTCTGCGCCGTGATATCACGCTTGATCGCCAGCACCGCGGTTCGCGCACCGCTTTCGTCCCGGACGAGTACCTCGCGGCAGTGGATCAGGATCGGCGTTCCGTCCTTGCGCCGCTGTACCAGTTTGCCGTCCCAGGCATCCGTTTGTTCAAGTTCCGTATTCAGCTGTTCCCACGCATGCTGGTTCGTGCCGAGCAACACGTTGATCTGCTGCGAGAGTGCCTCATCAGCGGTCCAGCCGTACATCTCCTGCGCGCCACGATTCCAGAAGGTGACGCGATCCTCGGCGTCCCGGATGATGATCGCGTCGATGGACAACTCGAGCAGCGTGACCGCGAGGTCCTGTCGCAGCAGCATCATTTCGCGCGCCGCCAGGGACTGCGACTGCGGTGGACGTGCCGTCGTTGACTGTTCGCTCGACTGATCCCGTCCCTCGTGATTGGCCGGGAGCGTCTTGGCCGGATTTGTAGACGTCATGGGTTTGGTACGATGAAGCGGCGTAGCTGGCCCCGCCATTCCACTCAGGAGTAAGGCAAGCCGTGCTCGGCAGCTTTGCCACTGATGCGCCTGGCTACATCATCCCTCAGCCGGCATGCAGTTGCAGGTCCGTCCCGACGGCGTCGGAGATGTCAAAGCACTCCTGCAGGTCCGGGTGCCTTACGACTACGTACCCGTCGCTCACCAGCGTCTGGATCCAGTTGCGACGCTCGGCGCCCACGGGCAGCAGGTCCATATGCACGATGTGTTCACCGAAACGCGCCATGATGCTCTCCAGGCCTTCGATGCGGTGAATGCGTCCCTTTCCCTGGGCGCGCTTGAAGATGTTGGACACGTTGTATTTCCGCTCCGTCGACTGGGAGAACGTGCCCTTCAGCTCGGCCTCGGCGTAGCCGTCGAACAGGTCCACGTCGCCGACGAAGTTCATAAGGTCAACCGTGTGGGCACCCGGCGGACGCGCAGCAATCTCACCGAACACGGCTTCGTTCTTCCGGGTGTAGAACCACTCCATGTGCGTGAAGCCCGTACCGAACTCCATCGCCTTCAGCACCTCATGGCCCAACGCGACTCCCGCTTTCACTTCGACAGAAGAGAGGTCCCGCAACGCGATGGTCTGCGGTGAGATCCACTCGGTGCTGCGCGCGATGAGCGGGTTGGGCCGGTAATAGCAGACGTTTTCGTAGACGATCCGGCCATCGATGCAAATGGTGTCGTAGGTGAACTCTTCCCCTTCGATGAACTCCTCGACGTTCACCTCGTCGTAGGATTTGACCTGTGCGAGCGCGCGGTCCAGTTCCTCCGCGCTCCCCGCGCGCACGGTGTCCATCGACCCCGCACCGGCAATTGGCTTCACGATGACGGGGAACCCGATCTCCCGCGCCGCGTCACGTACCTGCGCTATCGTCGTCGCGGACGCGTGCCGTGCCGTGCGGATTCCGGCCGCGGTGACCTTCTGCTTCATCAGGTCCTTGTTGCGGAAGGTCTGCGCCTGCGCCACGCGCATCCCCGGCGCGCCTAACGCCTCGCGCAGCTTCGCCGCCAGGACGACGCCGGGCTCCCAGAGGCAGACCACCCGGGCTATCTGGTGTCCGGCCATGGCGCTGGCGACGGCGTTCACCACCGCTTCTTCATCCGTCAGGCTCGGTGCACGGAAGTAGCCCGACATGTGCTCGCGGGTCAGCGCCGGCAGCTCGTGCTCCGGCACGTCGCTCAACCCGTAGACCTTCCCACCCTGACGTGCCAACCCCCGGCAGAAGTACGGCATTTCGCCGGGATAGCCCGGGGCAATCATCAGGACATTCATAGCGGATGGCGGATGGCGGATGGCGGACGTCGGTGAAACTGCTCAAGCATGTTCAGGTCGGATACTTGTTGGAACCACCAGGTTCTTCCAATCAGTTCAGAATTGATCCCCGGGTGGCAGTTGTCCGAAATCCGCCATCCGCCCTCCGCCATCCCGGTTACGAAAGTTCAATCCGCATCAATTCAACAATTCGCGCCACCGCCTGCTCAACGACAGAAGTTTCCGGATGTCGCACAATCACAAACCCCTCTCCCTCATAGCTCGATGACGACGCCGAGCCATGTTCCGGGAGCTTCACGTCCGTGATCAACTCGCGCAACTCCCGTTGCACCAGTTCCCAGCCGTGTATCGCGTTCACCCGGCCCTGCCCCTGGCCGCGGAGAAATGCCGCGCCGGCCGCATAACGACGTTCCGGCGGGTCGAACTCGCCGAAGATCATCACCCGCGCCCACGCCTGCACGAGGTCCATGTCGTGCGCTCGTGACATCAACGTCGTGATCTGCGCACCCGGTGGACGCGCCGCCACCTCGGAAATCGCGATGCTCCCGTCGACGCGGCGGAACCACTCCATGTGTGTCAGCCCGGTCGTCATGCCCAGGACCTCCAGCGCCCGGCGTCCTGCCTGCCGGATGTCGTCATAGCGCGGGCTGTCCACTTCGCGGGGCAGCACCAGACACCACTGGATCCACGGGTTCTCCAGGACATGGAGCGGCGTGGGGTAGTAGTGCGTCAACGAGTGCCAGATCGCGTGCCCGTCGATCGAAATGGTCTCGAACGAGTGCTCCTCGCCACGCACGAATTCCTCGAGCAGCACCGGACTCGCCGGCGACGGCACCTGCATGGCCAGCGCGCGACTCATCTGGTCGAGGTTCTCGACGCGAAACGTCTGTTGCGCTCCCGCGCCCGCGGGTGGCTTCACCACCACGGGGAATCCCGCCACCTTCGCGAATGCCACCGCGTCGTCAACCGACTTGGCCAGTCGATGCCGCGCGCACGGAACTCCGTTCGCCCGCAGCAGCGTCTTCATCCGTGCCTTGTCCCGGAAGTTGGTCGCCGCTTCCACGGACAACCCCGGCAGGCCTAACGTGGCACGGGCTTCGGCCAGCGGAACCTGCAACTGTTCGTACGCGCCGAACAGCCGCTCCACCGGACCTTTCCTGAATGCCAGCTCGCGCGTTGCCCACACGAGCTGGTCGACATTCATGATGTCCTGAACCTGCCAGTGTGCGACACTCTCGTGCAGGTGTCGCAACGCGTCGGCGGAATCGTGCGTGATGACGCCCAGCCGGACACCCTCGAGCGAAGCCGCCGCCTCCACCATGCGCATGGCGTTTTCCGAGAGCAGTGGCGCAGCGAAGACAACGAACATTCCGGGGATGGACGGATGGCGGAGAGACACGGACTGGACGTCGCATTTCGGCGTCCACCCCAGCGTCGCGATTCTGCCTACTGGAGCGGGGAACCGGGAGAGGGAATCATGATCCGGTTTTCCATCTGGAGCAGCGTGTATGCGGGCAAGCCGAGCTTCTTCGCCATCACGTGCGGAGGCCAGGCGCCCGTTTCCCGGACGGCGCGACGAACTTCGGCGCGCTGGTCGAGCGTCTCATAGGACCAGATCTGGAGGAGTCGGTTCAGTCCTCGCTCCTCCGAAAAGCAGATCGCGACCAACGGACTCCGCTTCACCCGTTCCGGGAGGGCCGCTTCCCACGCGCGGGCAACGTGCGGGAGATCGCCATCAGCAAAGGTGTAGATCCGCACCTCGAAGTACGGACCCATGGTTCCCGGCTTGATCACGGGTGAAAAGGAAAATGGCGTGAAAGTGTCCGTCGTCTCACGAACCAGGAATTCACCAATTTCCGCCGGCCATCCCTCCACGCCCGCCAGCGCAGTCGTGAGGCGGTCTCGCTCGTTGCTATCGCGGTACGGCCATATCTGTACGACCTGATTCAGCGGGCCAATCTCGGTGTGGAACTCGGCAGCCATGGGAGAGATGTCGCGCCGTCTTTGATACGCCTCGGCGAATCGTCTCTCTACTTCCGGTACCGAATGCGGCTGCAGGTCATAGGTTTTCAGCTCGTAAATCATCCGATGTTCCGTGCCGCCATATGAGCGCTAGTGAGTATGCTGTCTGAACTATCGACCTTCGTTCGATACGCGGCAACACTGCCGGGATACCTCCGCCATCGAATGGGGGCCGAGCAGGCAGAAGCTCGCCTTCGCGACGCGCTCGCCAATCGCGAGTCGAACTTCCTTCGCGTCATGGAGCACGGCGTCTACGGACACGCGCCGAGCCCATACCTCGCACTCCTGCGATTGGCGGGCATCGAGTTCGCAGACCTCCAGACGCTGGTCAACCGGTCAGGGCTCGAGGACGCGCTGGGCACGTTGTACGACGCCGGCGTGCACCTGACGATCGACGAGTTCAAGGGACGGCGACCCATCGAGCGGCCGGGTCTTCACATTCCCGCGTCACCCAGGGCCTTCGACAACCCGTTATCAACGCTCCATTACCAGGGAAAGAGCAGCGGTTCGCGCGGCCCTCGAACCCGGGTGAACATCGACCTCGCGATGCTGGAGCACGAAGCCGCCTACGTGCATCAGTATCTCGATGCGTTCGATCTCTGGTCGCGACCGTACGCGGTGTGGCGGCCGGTGCCACCGGTGGTCACGGCGCTCAAGTGGCAACTGCGACTCGAGAAACTTGGCAAGCCACTCGATCGCTGGTTTTCACAAACCCGGCACGAGCTTTCCAAAGGCAACTGGAAGTTCGCGGTGTTCACGTTCACCACGGTCGCCGGAGGAAGGCTTCTCGGTCGTCGCTTCCCCGCCCCGCAACACGTGACCACGGACGCTCCCGATGCCGTGGTGACCTGGCTGATGGAAATGAAGCGAAGCGGCACACCCGCCGTGCTGGACACCATTGTCAGTTCCGCGGTGCGCTTGTGCCTCCATGCCCGCACACGTGGGCTCGACATCTCCGGCACTCTCTTTCGACTCGGAGGAGAGCCGCTTACGGACGCGAAGGCGAACCTGTTCGCCGAAGTCGGCTGTCGCGCGCTCTGCTTCTATTCGATCACCGAAATGAGTTTCGTCGCGGCGCCGTGCGCGACACCTGAGGCGCCTGACGACGTGCACCTGCTCACGGACAAAGTGGCAACGTTGGTTCGGCCCAAGGTGGGTGCCTTTGGTTCGGTGGACGCGCTGATTTACACCACGCTCCTGCCCAGCTCGCCGAAGTTGATGCTGAACGTCGAGAGCGGAGACTACGCCTCGCTCACAAACCGGGTGTGTGGGTGTCCGATGGGTCGCCTTGGATTCACGCAACACCTGCACGGCATCCGCAGCTACGAGAAGCTCACCAGCGAGGGCGTCACGTTCCTTGGCACCGAGTTGCTGCGCCTCGTGGAAGAAGTGTTGCCACAACGCTTCGGCGGCGCGCCTACGGACTACCAGCTCGTCGAAGCCGAGGAGGGCGAACTGTCGAGGATCTTCATCGTTGCGGACCCGGCGCTCGGTCCCCTCGATGAGGGCGACGTGACCGACTTAGTGCTGGAGACGCTCAGCGCCTACCCGGGCGGTCGCGCGATGACAGAGCACTGGCGGCAGGGGAAGACCCTGAAACTGCTGCGACGGGAGCCCTATCAGACCGAGTCGGCCAAGGTGCTACCGCTCCACCTGCGCCGAGGGACGGCTGGAGAGGCCTCCTCCCGGGAATAGTTCTTGCACTGCTCGGTAAGTTCATGCGAAACGCCGCCCCGCAGCTCCATCAGTCCCCGAAGAAAGACGCCCTGAGTTACGCGTCAATGGAACTCCCCGAAGTACAGCAAATCCTGGCGAGGGCGAGGGCGCTCACGCTCGTCGAAAACTCCGTGTTTGACGATGACGCGGAAACCACGTCGAAACTCAACGCGCACGGCATTCCGGCCGACTTGATTGCGACGCAGCTCGCGACGCTGAAGTCGAACTCGGCGAACCGTACGGCCGTACTCACCAGCTACTCGCTGCTCCACAGCCTTCAGCACCTGGACGTCATCCAGCGGTCGTCCCCGCGACGTTCGGACGCAGCGGACGCGGTGATCGTTGTTTATCGGTGCGCCGAGATCTGCCTGTACAACATCGGCGTGCTCTCGACGAAGATGATCGCCGCCGTCTCCGCTGGAAACGCCGCTCGCGTGACCTCCCTCGCGCGCTGGCGTGTTGGCTTCCAGGAAGTGCTGTATCGGCTTTCCGCGCTCGCAGCGGAAGTTGGAGCCGACAGTACCGCGGGCGATGTACTGGACATCCGGCACTCGCGGATCTACCAGGACTACCTCCGCCAGAACGCCGAGCTGCAGCGGTTCCTCATGGCTGATTGGCCCGAAGCCGTCGCCGACATCTTCGGCAAGGATCTCGACGACCCGAAACGCTTCGTGTTTTTCAACGAGTTCGTCAACTCGAGCGACGAGCGCATCTGGCAGTCGCGGCTTGGCGCGGTTCGACTGCCTGGCGTGAATCGCCTCGCGACGGAAGACGACGCGGCGTTCTACCAGCGGGTGGTCTGCACGGAACAGATCGAGTTGATGGCGCAGGCGCTTGAAACAAGGGCAGACACCGACCTGCTGTCGTTCCGCGCGGTGCACCAGATCGCCGAGACGATCGCGGGCTACGTCAACCTCCGGTTGTGCGGCGCGATCGAGCTGATCGTCTCGTCATCGCCGGAAGGACTGGCCGACGCTTCGCGCAAGCTGGTCCTCGGCAACCGCCTGCTCTCGGTCGTTGACGACGTGATGAAGCTGCTGCTGCGCGCGCTCACGCCTAACGCGTACAAGGAGATCCGGCCGAACCTGGGGATGGTCAAGGGCACCTCGTCGGTGATGCTGCGCAAGACGCTCTTCAACACGACGTATCCCTTGTTGCTGCGTGCCTTCAAGCTGCGGATCACGGGATTTTCGCCCGCGCTGGCCGACGATGATGAACAGGTGACCGCCACGGCGAGGGAGCTCCTCGACGGCGGGAGTCCATCGCTGGCGGACATGCTCCGGCAGCTGGTCGTCCTGCACCAGCATGTGCGCACGTGGCGCGACAATCACCAGCAGTTCCCCAAGACACACCTCGGCATCAGCCCGCTCGCGGAACGCCCCACCGTCTCGCTCTCAGGCTCCAACAGCGCCGTCGCCATCGCGCACGAGTTGCGAAAGGTGCACGGGGCCGATCCCATCGCGCCGCTGTACCGTGCTGCCCTGGGAACGGAACCACCCGCCGTTCACGAGCTCGTCACCTCCGAGGCGTTCGACGAGTACATGGCGCACCAGACAGCGCGTGCGGTGTTCGAGGTGTATTCGGACGTGCAGGAGCGGTTCTACCAGCGCACCGGAAAACCACCCGCGTCGTCGTAACGCGTCACCCGGCCGCGTTCAGCGAGGCCTCCGCCTCACCCAGGGAAACGGGCCAGCGAACCAGGTAACACGTTCCCTGGCGAGTCCGGTCGAGGCCACGCTCCGACTTCGCCACGGTTTCTATCGTGTGCTCCCAGATCGTAGCGCCCGCGCAATTCAGTTGAATCGGACGCGACGCGGAGATTTCGGTCGTGAACCACGCGTCAGCCGGAAAGCGTGCTGCGTCCCACGTGAACTGCGCCCGCACCGACCCATCGGCGAAAAATGTGAGGCGTTTCGCGACCGCGTCGTTCCGCGTGCGTAGTGTGACAGTTGCCGAGTCTCCAACCACTTCCACCGTCGCCAGCATCGGGAGCGCTGCGGTGGACGCGAGCGGTTCGTATTCACCGCGCTCGTAGGCCTCGAGGCTCACCGACCCTGGCAGCACCCGCTCAATGAAAATGGCCCGGTCATCGCGGTCGACGGGCGGCATCGTAGTCAATGCGAGCGACGCTTCGAGATCGTGAATGCTTGGTGCCCTTTCCGTCGCGTGCGTGACTGCCACGTCAATCGACGCCGCCTTGAGCGCCGTGACGTGGTACGCCTCACGGCGGCGCGTCAGCGTGTCCGTAAGGTTCTCGCCGCTCGCGAACAGGGTGAGCTCCTCGACGGCACCACCGCGCTCCGGACTCACCTGCGCCGAAAATCGCGAGGAATGGATCCAGACCTCCTCGTGACCATCGCCGTCCACGTCAATGGATTCAGCGCGCAGTGACTCGCCGGCACGCAGCTCACTTTCCGCGGCGGCGAGGTTTCGCCAGATCTCGGCGCGCAGGAACGGCAGGTACAATCCGCCGAAGACGCCGTGCCAATAGGCATCGTTGCACTGCGCCCGGCCGATCGCGCGACGGGCAGCGGGCGGATCACCCCGGGCCGCACATAACGAGGACAGTGCCAGCGCCTTCTTGTGCATGCGGTTCGACTCCGGGTACTTCACCAGGAAGTTCCGCCAGTGCGCCCCGCGAACCAGCGCGCCGTCGGCCCTGAGCCGCTCGTCGCCGAGTTCCTCCTCGAGCGCGAGAAACCGCAGCGCCGCGGGCGCCGGGAGGGACCAGCCTTCCATCTCGCGATAGCTCGCGGTGGGCAGGTACGCGAGTCCGCCGCTGGGGACGGTGTTCAGCGCGTCATCAAAGCGCGACAGCACCACCTCGCCGCTGTCGATCACCTCGCGCATCGACTTGAAGAAGCGATCGAGCCAGCCGCTCTCGTAGACCCATTCGCGCGTGCCCGGCCATCCGCCGAACTTCTCACCATCGTCAGCGAGCACGGCGAGCGCGCGTCCCTGTGCACGGAGGGAGCGCAGGTAGGCCACCGTGTCTTCGGGCGGCTGGAACGGAACGAGGTAACGAAGCCGCTCGTCGATTGGAAAGAGCGACACGTATTTCCCGTCATGCTCCGTGCGGAACGGCGCGTGCAGGCGGTCGCGTGAAAACCCGCTCGCGAGGAAATGACGGTCGTCCACGAGCACGTACTTCACGCCGGCGTCGTGCAGGTCGGCGGCGAGGTCGGGCTCCCAGACGCGCTCCGTCAGCCACAACCCGGTTGCCTCAGCGCCGAGTCGCTGCCTGATCGCGTCGCGCATCCACGTCACCTGCGTCAGGCGGTCCTTCCGGGGCAGCGCGGCGAGGATGGGCTCGTAGAATCCCGCCATGAGCAGCTCGACGCGACCGTCGCGCGCGAGGTCGGCGATATCGTCGAGGAGCGATGGCTCGTGCTGGTCGAGCCACTCGATCAGCGGCCCGGAAACGTGCAGCGCGATTGGAAAGAACGCCTGCGCGCGAACGTGCTCGAGGAACGGGCGATATACCTCGCGCACGTGTTGCTCGAACACGTAGCCGAAATTCCCCACCGGCTGATGCAGGTGGAGTCCGAAGCAGAACCGAATGGGACTGTCAGGCATGTGTCCTCACATCGCGTCCATTTGAGTCATTCCGACGCCCCGTCCGCCTGCGGTGAGTCGGCCGCGAAGCCCAGTCGATGATGAAGCACCTGCAGGTCTGCCTGACGAGCGGGTGTGGCATTGCTCCAGACCCGCCAGAACGCCGACTGGGCATCGAATGGGACCCGCGCCTCGAATTGTTCGAACAGGTCCACGAGGTCCGTCGCGAGGCGCAGCGTGGCCGGGTCTTCCTCGAGCTCGAGCCGCTCGATCGCGCGAATCAGGGCCACGCGCAGCAAGCCGCCCATTGTCGCAGCCCCTGACATGAGCTGGTCGAGTTCATCCGGGTTCAGCGAACGCGGCAACAGCGACTTTCGCAGCACCGCGCGAATCGCCAGGCGTGGGCGTTCGGGGAAGTCGGCGAGGCGCAACACGCTCTCATTGCCGTCCTTGTCGACGAGTTCCACCGTGACGTCCGTCGCCGTCTGCGCGGTCACCCGCCAGCGATAGTCGTAGCGGCGTCCGGTGCGCCGCTCCATGACGCGCACCCAGTCATCGTCAATCTCGATCGTGGCCGACGTGAATCGTTTCCGCTCCGCTGGTGATACGCGCCGGGCGGCGACGGCGGCCGCGGCGTGTCGCATCGGTGCGGGGAATGTTGGCCGCGCGTCCCGCAAATAAATATCACGACCGTTGCCCGCCAGCCGATCATTGCTCTGCGCCTCGGCCAGTGTGTCGATGAACACCGACGCGGCGGTGGTCGCGACGGGACCCGCGAGGGCAATCGCCCGGGCCGCATAACGAAGGTCCTGGCGTGGTTCGATGCCCTTGATGTCGTCGAAGAACCAGCCGCACGACGTGAACATGCGTAGCGCGTCGCGTTCGAGCTCGAGCAGTTCGCGCGCACGAACCAGCTCCTCGTCCGTGCGCGCGCCTGTCGCCACCGCACGCACGAATCGCTCGAGTGTCGCGGCGTCCGACGCCACCACCGTGCCATAGGCATCGCGCGCAGCCCACGGATCGGGTATGAGCCGCTCCGCCTCACGCTCATAAACCTCGTGGAGCGTTGTCGCGAGCGTCTCGAGTCCGAGACGCAGCGGAGTGCGCCATTCCTGTGACGGGTAACGGTTGCCGTCAATGCGGCATCCGCAGTTCTCCTTCCAGCGGCCCACGCCATGCGCGCAACTCCACGATGTCGGCGCGACCAGTTCCACTTCATCGACGGCAGGGTTCCGCGCCAGGAAGGAACTGAAGTTCTCGACCCGGATGCCTGACGCGCGGAGTTCATCGAGAGCCTTCGCGAGCGCCATCTCGCCGAACTTGTGGTGGTGTCCGTAGGTCTCGCCGTCAGTGGCGACGGAGACGAGCGCCTCCGTCGTCGGCGGCGGCGGAACCGGCGTCAGGCGACGTGGCCGCTTCGGGTCGGTGGGCGCGGGTGTGTCGAGTAATGACGCGGCGGCGGCGAGTGTGCGTCCCCACGCGACGCCATCGTGCAGCGCGCCGCCGAACGCCACGGCGTGAGAGGAATCGCCACGGTATACGAACAAGGCAATCGATGACCCACCCGGCAGGCGACACAAACCGGGACGGCCACCGCCCGGCACGCGGGTCACCTGGTGCGGCGCTACGATCGTGAACGTGATTCCCTCACCGGCGAGCACTTCGAGTGTCTCCAGATCAACCGCCGTCTCGGGCAGCCACATGCCTTCCGGCTCTCGCCCGTAGCGCCGTCGAAAGTCCGCGATCCCCCATCGCACTTCAGTCATCTTGTCGCGACGAGTCGCCAGCGGGAGGATCG
>DATMBT010000375.1:0-4869 GCA_035559475.1 Gemmatimonadaceae bacterium | reverse complement strand
CAAGCCGCGCCAGGGTGAGGCCGTGGACCTGGGTCTGGAAGTGTGTCAGCACCTGCACCGTGGCCATCATCCGGTCGTGGTGTTCAGGCGTTGCCTCAACAACGGCCAGTCCGCGGGCTGTGAACATTGCGGATACCCAATGCGCCCAGTGATCTCCGCGCGCGGGACAGACCACCACGCGCTGGCCCTGCAGAGAGTGCACCGAGGGGCCGAACATGGGATGGGTTCCAACCACGTTGGCTTTCGTGCACGCGAGCATGGCTCGCACTGGCACCGACTTGACGCTGGTGACGTCCATCAGGAGCGATTCCGGGCGAAGCCGAGGCCCGATTTCGCTGATGATCTGTTCGGTCAGGTCGATCGGCACGCTCACGACCACAACGTCCGCAATCTCGGCCGCATCGCCGGGCGAGAGTTCCGTCTCGTGGTCGGTGATGAGAACGCTATGCCCGAGGTCGCCGAACATGCGCGCAATCAACGCGCCCATCGCACCGCGTCCGCCGACAACCGCCACGGTCATTGACGGCGACTCGTAAGGCAGTTCCGTGCGAAGTGCCGCCTGGTGATCGCGGCTCGCGCGCAGCAGCACGCGAAACAGCGCTTCCATCTCACCCTTCGGCAACCCCATCTCCTCGGCGCGTCTGGCGCGATCCTCGAGGACCTCACGCTCTCGCTGGGGATCGCGAATGCGAAGGTGGTGCTGACGTTTGTAGGCAGCGATTTCGGACACCACCGCCATGCGGCGCGCGGCAAGCTGCAGCATCTCATGGTCGAGCGCATCGACCATGGCGCGAAGCAGCGGAAGCGGACGGGCTACGGGATCGGAAGACATGGGAGGGCTGCTGGTTGCTGGTTGCTGGTTGCTAGTCCTGGTACTTGTTGCTGGAGCTTGTGCTGAGACTCACTCTGGGCAACCAGCACCAGCGCAAGCAACCAGTACCAGTACGAGCAACCAGCAACCAGCAACCAGCCAACCCGTTCTATCGTCCCGCCGCCTTCTTCCCGATATCCACGGCACGAAACCCGGCTTCGCCCCAGCCGATGATGAATACGCTGAAGCCCTGCTGGATGCGTTTCTCGATGTCTGTCGCTGAAGCGGGGTAGCCGCACGGCACGTTGAACTCCTTGCACGCCGACAGTACCTGCTGGATCGCGCCTTCCCATCCCTGCTCGTCGAGTACCCGCTGTCCGTTTGCGTCCGTCGTGCTGAAGACGCCGCGCAACGTTCCCGCGCCCGGAAACAGCACGCCGATGCCCTTCACCGCGGCGATCTCGCGAACGTTGGCCAGGCCTTCCTTGCTCTCGACGATGGTGAAGTTCACGAGCTCCCCATTCGGGTTGAGCGGCCAGAGGTCAGCCTTCTGCTTGTACTCAGCCTCGCTCATTCCCCAAACCTTCGGTGCGTTTCCGACGTCGTCCGGACGGGTGCCCCCCTTGGAGGCGAAGCGCATGGACGCGATTCCTTTTTTCGCCTCGTCCGCGGTCTTCACGTCCACGAGGACGATGCCGGTGACGCCCAGGTTGAGCTGATTGGCGATCCGCTGATTCGCCAATGCCGGGTCAGGCGAGATCTCGTGCGTCTTCACGAACACCGGCTGGTAGAGTTGCTTGGCCGGCGCGGTCTTCAGCGTCCCACCTTCCACCATGCCCTTCATGAACTCGGTGAAGGGTGTGAAGCCGCGATCGAAGTCGCCCTCCATCGTACCGTCGAAGATGTAGTCCGCGTTCGAGCTAGTAAGCGCATCCTTCGCGAGTTCCGCGGGCGCCTTGGGCGGCGGCGCATCAGCGGGCACCGCCCCGCCTCTACCGGGGCGTCGATTGGCAGGCGCATACAGACCAAACACGGCCTTCTTTTGCGCGAGCAGGTCCACGACCGGGTTGAGGTGACGAGGAGCCTGAACCATCGCGGCGCTGCTCACAACGACTGCGGAGAGAACCAGAATCCAGCTTTTGCGCACGAGAAGAACCTCGAATTCGGAGGTCAGATGTCGGAGGTCAGAAGTCAGACTATGCGTGAATGCACACTCGGTTGCAACAGCGGTCAGCTACCTGACGTCGGTCACAGGTCCAATCAATACTGACCTTATCCACCCGCAGTTTTTCCGACATCTGACATCCGACATCTGACATCCCTATTTCTTCGCGAGTTTGGCCACACTATCCGTCTCAGCGCGCCATCGAGCCGCATCAGCCTTTCGCCCAAGCGAGTCATACGCGGTCGCGAGGTCGGCCCGCGCCGACACCAGCCAGGCCACCGTCGGATTCAGCTGCGGCGCAAGGATCTCGTAGCCCGCCCGTGACTCGACCTCGGCTTCAGCGAAGCGACCCTGCCTGAGGATCGCTCGACCGAGCTTGATCTTCGCGATCCCGATGTTCGTGTGCGTGGCAGGCAGCGTGGCCTGGTACATCGCGATGGCCTCCCGGAACATGGCTTCCGCGCCGCGGTTGTCCCCGCGCGCCAGGAATACGCTCGCCAGGTTTGATCGGGCGATGCCGATGACGTAATGCTTGTTCTTGTAGACAGCGGCGTAGATGCTGGCCATCCGCCGGAACGCCGCTTCGGCGTCTGCATAACGCTCCCGCTGCAGTGCCACGCTTCCCAACTCGTTCACGGTGGACGCCACGTTGGGGTGCACCGGGCCGTACACCCGTTCGCGAATGGCGAGCGCCTGGGTGAGCACCGCGACGGCTTCATCGAAGCGCAGCTGCCTCACGAGGCTCCGCCCGATCATCGTCAGGTTCGAGGCCGTCTTGTAGTGATCGTTTCCGTAGTGCGCGAGCGTGATGGCGAATGCCTCACGATAGAAGCGCTCGGCTTCGACGTAGTTCCCGCGCTCGAACTGGCTCGCGCCCAGGTTGACCAGGTCATCGGAGACGGACGGGTGTCGCTCACCGTAGACGCGACGATGCACGCCCAGCACGAGCCGGTTCAGCGAGTCGGAGACGTCGTAATGCCCGGCGTAGAAGTTCGCGTTGGCGAGTTCGTACACACTGCTCGCGTATTCGACGGACTCCTCGCCGGCGCCCTCCCGCTTCCTGACCGCATCCAGCAGCACCGGGATGGCCGCATCGTAGTCACCCTTGTCCGTGAGGGCCCGGCCGAGCGCTTCGGTCGCCTCCGCAACCTGCGGATGTGACGGTGGGAGTGTGGCGGAGCTGAGCGAGACGGCGGCGCGGGCCAGGCTTTCGGCCGCCGCGTAATCCGCCTGGTCGGTCCGCAGGTTGGCGAGCGCCACCAGGCTGGCAGCGCGCTCAGCGGAGGAGTCGCCGTTGACCGTCGTGCGTCCCTTGAGGGCGTCGCGCAACAACGTGTCGGCGCGCTCGAGCTGGCCGAGCTGACGGTAGATGCTGCCTAACGTCTGGAAGAGCTCCGCCTGGATGGCGGGTTCACTCGTCAGGCTGCGTGCGTCCCGGACCCCGCGGTCGACGAGCGTCACGACATGGAGGCTTTCGGCGGGGCCGGCGGCCTGGTCGCCACCCTGGAAGAGCTGGGTCACGAACCGCTGGATGCGGCCGGTGCGCGCCGCCTCCGCCACCGCGGCATCGCGCGCCCTCGTCAGGCGGACGGCGTAGAACACGTTCAACGCGACAATCACGGCGACGACGACCGCGGCGGCGGCGACCAGCCGGCGGTTCCGGCTGATGAAACGCGCCGACAGGTACCGGAAGGAATCGGGCTGCGCGTCGAGCGGCTCACTGGCCAGGAAGTGATCGAGGTCGCGGATGAGCGCGTCCACCGAGGCATAGCGACGGGACGGCTCCCGGTGCATCGCGGTCGCGCACAGCACGTCGAGGTCATTCCACTCGGCGCGAGAAGCCGTCACCATCGGTGTGGCACTGGCTCGCGCCGCGACCGAGACACGCTCCGGCTCAGCCGTGAGGATCGCGCGCTCGACTTCGCCCGGTGTTCGATCGACCGGCGAATGCGGGAGACGGCCGGCGACCAGTTCATACAGCACGACACCTAACGAATACACATCGGTGTAGACGCCAACCGGGTCACCGCGCACCTGCTCGGGGGCGGCGTAGGACGGTGTCATGAGCCGCAAACCGGTCTGCGTCCGATCGGAGTCGCCCAGCTGCTCGAGCTGCTTTGCGATGCCGAAGTCGAGCAGCTTCACGGTGCCGTCGGCGCGCACGAGGATGTTCGACGGCTTCACGTCGCGGTGCACCACCAGGTGCTGGTGCGCATGCACCACGGCCTCGCACACCGTCCGGAAGAGCCGCAATCGGTCGCGCAGGTCAAGTCGGCGGTCGCGGCAGGCATCCGTCAGCGGGACGCCATCGACGTGCTCCATCACGATCCACGGCGTGCCGTCTTCCAGTGTGCCGGCGTCGTACATGCGCGCAATCGCCGGGTGGTTCAGGTGCGCCAGCAGACGTTGTTCGGCGGCAAAGCGCTCGCGGCGACTGGGTGAGACCCAGGCATCGCGCAGCACCTTGACCGCGGCCTCCGTGTCGAGATCATCGCGCCTGGCGAGGTAGACCACTCCCATCCCGCCTTCGCCAAGGAGGCTGGTGATGCGATACGGTCCGATCCGCCGGCCAATGGCGCTGGTGGACGTGTCGAACAGGTTGGCGGCGAGATCGCCCGAGCCGCGATCGAGAACGGACGCCTCGTCCGCGTCCGCGCTGAGCATGGTCATCACTCGATCAACCAGGGCGCTGTCGTCGCGAACTTCCTGTTCGAGCCAGGTGCGCCACTCGGCGCGTGGTCGTCCGGTGGCCGAGTGAAAGAGCGACTGCATGCGCTCCCATTGCTCTCCGGAAAGCACGATCAGCCGCCGCGCAGCTCGGACGAGAGCCAGGCCTTTGCCGCGCGCCAGTCGCGGAGCACGGTGGCCTCGGAGACCTTCAGCAGCGCCGCCG
>DATMBT010000374.1:0-3668 GCA_035559475.1 Gemmatimonadaceae bacterium | reverse complement strand
AGGATGACAATGTCGGGCTGGAATTCCCGCACGTGCGTCAAGCCGCTTTCGCCGTCGTACGCGACGCGGCACTCCCCGCCTAACACACTCACGAGCCGGTGCATCGCGGTCGCCGCCGCGGGATTGTCGTCGATGACCACGACCCGGCGGCTGGTGCGGGGCACCTCCTGCGGCGGTGTCGCGGCGCGCTGCTCCACGAGGCCGTCGTGCACAGGCATCCGGATGGTGAACATGCTGCCGCGGCCCGGCCCGTCACTCCGGGCCTCGATCGTGCCGCCGTGCAGCTCGATGAGTTGCCTCGCGAGCGCGAGCCCGATCCCCAGGCCGGTCTGCGCCCGGTTCACCGAGGTGTCGTCCTGGGTGAATCGCTCGAAGACGCGGGGCAGCATTTCCTTCGTGATCCCGACGCCGGTGTCGGAGACGACGAGCGCCACGTCGCGCGACGCGTCCCCGTCGGTGCCGGAGAGCGCGGCCGAGATGGTGATGTGACCGCCGGCATCGGTGAACTTGACCGCGTTATGGAGGACGTTCGACAGGATCTGCACGAAGCGCGTCGGGTCCGCGTCGAGCAGCACCGGCACGTTAGGCATGGCGAGGTGCAGCGCGACCCGGCCGGCGTTGAGCGCGGCCTGGTTGGCATGGACGGCCGCGTTCACCAGCGTGACCAGCGATGTGGGCTGCCGGTGCAGCCGGACCTTGCCCGACGTGATGCGCGACACGTCCAGCAGGTCATCGACGAGCCGCACCAGTTGCGCCAGCTGCTCCTCCATCATGGAGCGAACGTCTTCCACCGCCCCCGGTGTGTCGCCAGCCAGGCGGATCAGCTCGAGGCTCGTGCGCAACGGCGCGAGGGGGTTCCGGAGTTCATGCGCCAGCGTGGCGAGAAATTCGTCCTTCCGGCGGTCCGCTTCCTTCAGCTCGCGCTCGTTCCGGCGAAGCGTTTCCTCTGCCTGGTTGCGCTCCATCAGGTCGGCTGCCTGACGAGCAAGGATGTCGAACAACCGGAAGTCACGCTCAGAGGGCCGATGAACGTCGCCCCAGTACGTCGTGATCATGCCCAGCAGACCGCCGGCGCGTGAAAAGAGCGGCGTTGTTTGCGCGGCGCGAACCCGCTGGTTGCGGAACCCGTCGAGGTCGGGTGTTCCGGCGATGAAATCGGCCAGTTCGACATCGGGTACCACCACGCGGGCGCCAGTTCGCAGCGCTTCCCCGCACGTTGTGCCCGAATCGGCGCGCACCCACTTCCAGAACCGGACCGCCTCATCACTGAACCCGTGTGAGGCCAGGAGGCGCAGCGAGCCGCCGTGGCCACGTTCCCGGTGCAGCACCTGCAGCGAAGCGGCCGAAGAGTCCATGATCGACATCGCGGCCTGGACCAGGGTGTCGTACAGCGTCTCGCTTCCGTGGCCACCGATCAACTGGGCACTCAGCTCCTGCAGCAGCTTGGTGTCCGCCAGCTCTTCACTCAACCGCTGCTCACTCTCCCGCAAGGCGTCGTTGCTCCTCGCGGCCGCCTGTTCGGCGCGCGTGCGCTCGAGGCGGGGAACGAGCCGGTTCGCCATCTCGCGGACAACGTCGATCTCGTCCTCGCGCCACTCGCGTGGCTGGGAATCACAAACGGCGTACACGCATCGCCACTCGCCGGCGCGAATGAACGGCACGGCAATGAAGCTGCGAACGTCCAGCGCGGCGTACGCCTCTTCATTGGTGCGCCGATCCGAAGCGGTATCGCGAATGACAATGGTTTCGTTGGTGCGTGCGGAGCGAACAAATTCTTCGCTGACGAAGTCCGAGATGAGGCCGACGTCCTGGTCCATCGCCACGCCATCGCGCCTCCAGATGAAGTCGGCGCGCACCGTGTTTTCCGGTTCATCGATGTTGAGCAGGAACGACGAGGCGGCGTGCAGGTGGCCGCACATCCGCTGGCCGATGACCTCGAGGATCTCCTGGACCGACGTCGCGTGGGAGAGGTTGTTCGCGATGTCCTCGATCAGCGCGCGATTGCGCTCGCGCCGCTTGCGGTCAGTGATGTTGGCGGCGATGCCGGACAGCTGTGAGGTGACAAACGATTCGAGCCCCGCCGGCGAATGCGGCCCGTAGTCACGTTCGACCGCTACTTCTGCCATGATGGAAAGCCATCGCTCCGAGCCGTCAGGCAGCAGGATACGAATCTCGTCGCGGAGGGAACCGCCGCTGCCGGCATCGAGTGCCCGGGTCACGACTTCCATCCAGCGGCGCCGGTCGTCCGGATGAATGACGCGAAGCACCTGCCTGGAGGTGAGGCCGAGCTTGGGCGTCAGGCCGAACAGTGAGAGAAGCCGGGCATCAGCTTCAAAACGATCCTCCGGCAGTCGCCAGGTGAACGTGCCAATGCCCGAGGCATCGAGCGCCAGCTGCAGCCTGGACTCACTTTCGCGAAGCTTGCGTTCCGCTCGGGCGCGTTCGGCGGCGTCCGCCGTACGCGCCGCCGTTTCCTCGATGAGTTGCAGCTCGTGGCGCGTCCAATCACGCGGCGCTCGAAAGCAGACTACCAGAGAGGCCGTGAGGTGGCCCCGCCTGACGATGGGTGCCATCGCGAAAGCCCGGAGCCCAAGCGCGACGTACGTCGCGCGACTCTGGGCCGTCCCGAGGTCCGACAATGCCACGTCTCGTTCGCTGAGCGTGTGCCCTGCCGTGAGCGCCCCCAACATCGGCCCGAAGTCACCCATGGCATGGCGCCCGAGCAGGCTTGGCGCGCCCTCACGACGGTAGTCGCTCCGGGCGAGAGCATATGTGGCGTCCTCATCGAACTCGAGGAAGTGCGCCCAGTCGCAGCCAAGATGTTCGCCAAGCACACGACAGGCCTCGCGCTGGATCGCCACCGGATCCGACAGCGCTTGGAGGCGGTCATTGAGCGCCAGCATGAACCGGTCGCGCCTGACGGCCGCGCCCCGACCCCGTTTCTTTCCGGGGAGCAGGTCAGCGAGCCTCTGGTCGAGCTGAAAGGTTTCCGTATCGCTCATGTCAACGGACTGATGTAACGGAGCGAATTTAGCGGAGACGACCGCCCGGGCCAGCATTACGGCTCACATGGTTCTTCAGGGAGTTTCGGTCGGATGGTACCAAAGTCCAATAGTGGCTTTTCCCGGCGACCTCCGGGCTGTCGCCAGCCAGTCAGTCGCAGGCGGGCGGACGGGTGTTCTTCACCATGAACCTAACGCTTCACGGTCCGGTCACGACAGTTCGGCGACGAGTCGCTCGAGGGCGAAAAGGCGCTGGAGTTCGTCGATCTGGTCGCGCGCCTCATCATCCTGCTCGCGAGTGTCGTCGCGATCATTCTCCCGGTTCCGCTTTCGTTCCTGGGTATTCGACCGTTCGCGATACTTCGCATCGTCCGATGACATGTTGCCCTCCTGTCACCGCTGCCATAGGCGCGCGACGTCAACCGTGGCGTCGCGCACGTCGCATCGTCGGGAGGCCCCGACGTGCTGTCGTTGCCGGCAATTACTTCCGCGTGATGTTGAGCGCGATGCGCCTGTTTTGCTGCCGGCCCTCTTCGGTCATGTTGTCCGCGACCGGGTGCCGCTCGCCGTATCCCTCCGCCTGGAGCCGATTGGCCGGGACGCCGAGGTCAACGAGCGCCTGGCGGACGTTGGTCGCGCGTCGCTGCGACAGATCGAGGTTCGCCG
>DATMBT010000373.1:0-8894 GCA_035559475.1 Gemmatimonadaceae bacterium | reverse complement strand
CGCGACGACCGAGAAGTCGCCGTCGAGCCGCTTGGCGTCGTTGAACGCGCTGACGGAAGTGGCGATCTCGCGCTGGTAGACGAGCGCGTTCGTGAGGCGGCTGTTCCGCGCGCCACTGAGCAGGTATGACAAGATGTCGAGCGGTGCCGAGTCCTTGTGGTTCACGTCGGCCGTGTGCCAGGCAAGGTAGAGGCGCGGCAACTGCACTCGATCCTCGGCGACGATCGCGGTATCACGGACCGTGAAGGGGCGGGGCGTCGGTCGTGAGATCGGCTTACCGCGGGGAATGTCACTGAAGTACTGCCTGACGATGCGACGGACCGAGTCCGTGTTGACGGCGCCGGCGACCACGATCGCCGCATTGTTAGGCGCGTAATACTGGCGGAAGAAGTCCTTCACGTCCTCGAGTGACGCGGCGGAGAGGTCGGCCATGGAGCCGATCACCGGCCACGAATACGGATGGTCCTTCGGGTACATGGCAGCCGGAAGGATGTCCACGGCCATTCCATACGGCTGGTTTTCGTAGCTCTGGCGGCGCTCGTTCTTCACGATGTCGCGCTGGGCGTCGACCTTTGCGCTGTCCATCGTTGGCAGCAACCATCCCATGCGATCGGCTTCGAGCCACAGCATGAGGGGAAGCGAATTCGACGGCCCCGTTTCGTAGTAGTTCGTGCGATCTTCAGTGGTCGAGCCGTTGTTGGCGGCGCCGGCGGACTCGAGCAGCTTGTCAAACGCCGGATACTGGGCGTTCTCCGAACCCATGAACATCAGGTGCTCGAAGAGGTGCGCGAATCCGGTGCGACCGGGCTTTTCATCGCCGGAGCCGACGCGGAACCAGACGTTCGTCACCACGCGTGGAACGGAGTGATCTTCGTGCACAATCAACGTGAGGCCGTTGGGCAGCGTGTCGATCGTCGCGGGGACGCGAAGTTGTGTCGACTGTGCGCTGGTCAGCGCGGGCAGCAGGAGCGCCAGGCTGAATAAGAAGCGGATAGCCATTGCAACCGTTGAGAATGAGGGGATGAGAGCGCGTTGCGGAGCAGGCGCGTTCATAAAGATGGCTCCGACCTGGTGCCTGTGGCGACTGGTGGGGACGGCACGAGACGAATGGTGCCGGATAGGCCGGTACGGAGGATGACACGTGCCGGGCCGGAGCGACATCCGTTAGCTTCACCCGCGACGTGAAAGCCATCACAGCCAAAACGAAGCCACGGAAAGCGGACCGTACCGCTGCCGTTGCGGCCCCTCCCCCGAGTTCTCTCTTTGAGGAACTCGGACTTACCGCTGTCCTCCTCAGCGCCGTAACTGACTCAGGCTACACGGAGCCCACCCCGATCCAGCGGGCGGCAATCCCGCTGATCCTGACTGGCCGCGACATCATTGGCCTCGCGCAGACTGGTACGGGGAAGACCGCGGCGTTCACGCTCCCCATCGCGAACAGGCTCATTACCGGGCCGCACCGGCTTCGCGCGCTGGTACTGACGCCCACGCGCGAGTTGTGCCAACAGGTCGAGAAGAGTTTCAAGAAGTACGCGAAGCATACGCCGCTGGTCGTGACGTCCATCTACGGCGGCGTGGGGATGGAGCCGCAGGAAAAGGCACTGCGTACGGGTGTGGACGTGATTGTGGCGACGCCGGGCCGACTCATCGACCATCTCGAGCGAGGCAACACCAGCTTCGACGACCTGGAAGTCCTGGTCCTCGACGAAGCTGACCGCATGCTCGACATGGGATTCGCGCCGCAGATCAACCGCCTGGTGTCGGCGATGCCGAAGTACCGACAGACGCTGCTTTTCAGTGCAACGATGCCGCCCGAAGTCGAGGTACTCGCGCGGAAGTACCTGCGGCGGCCGCACGTCATCGAAGTTTCGCGGCGGAGCGCTGCAGCGACCACCGTGCAGCACGCGGTGTATCCCGTGCCGCGCAGCCGGAAGAGCGCCTTGCTGATCCAGCTCTTGAAGCAGCCGGAAATGGATTCGGTGCTCGTTTTCACCCGCATGAAAATTGGAGCGGACCATGTGGTCCGCGACCTGGAACATGCCGGGATCAGCGCGACCGCGCTGCACGCCGACAAACGCCAGGCGCAACGAGACCAGGCGCTCGCCGACTTTCGGAGTGGTGCGATCAGGGTCCTCGTCGCGACCGACATCGCACAACGCGGCCTCGACATCAGTGGCATTTCACACGTCGTCAACTACGACGTCCCCGCGCAGGTCGAGGATTACGTGCACCGGATTGGACGAACGGGTCGCGCCGCCGAGACGGGTGATGCGTACACCTTCATGGCGCCTGACGAGATTGCGATGGTACGGATGATCGAGCGGGTGATCGGTCAGGAGATCGAACGGGTCTCGGTGCCGGGATTCGATTTCGGCAGTTGAGCATCAGCGCCTGGCGCGACCGAGGCGTGAGACGGCGATGGTGTCGGCCGCCGCTCCCCGCCTCAGGATGATCTGCGTATTGGCGGCGCCAAAACCGAGGCCGCTTGCGGCAAAGGCGATCGAGTCGCGCGTCGTGGTCATGGTGACGCCGTGAACCTGAAGCAGCGGGCGGCGTTCGAGCGTATCCACACCCGCGACGACCTGGATCACGGCCCCGGCGGTATCGAGGTGAACCGATGTGATGGTGGCGCGGCGGAGCGCCGCGTGTCGGGCAGTGGCGAGAAGCGAGAGGGTCGAAGCCATGGCCGCTTCCACGGCGACCCGGTCTCGATAGGCACCGAACCTCGGGAAGGTGAGGCTGGCCATGAGCCCAAGGATGCTGATGGTGACGCCGACCTCGATGAGTGTGGTGCCGCTGCGCATCGCGTCCTCCTGTTCTGGAGCGGCCACGATACCACCCAGGTCCCAACTCGCTTCATCGCGGCAACGCGCGACCCAGTGTTTTCATGCAACGCTCCCCCTCGCTCACGAGCGGACGACTTCGTAACGTGCGGGGGAAGCCCACCAGTTCACGCGGAACCGTCACCATGCTGAAATGCGTTGCCCTGTTTCTCGTCGTAATCGCGGCGTCAGGTTGTTTGCCGGCAACCGAGCGCGATTTCCAGATGGCGCAGACAGTCACCGAGATGAGCGACGCGGTGAACGAGATCCGGCAGCTTTCCTATGAGCTGCAGGACAGGGTGGACTCGCTGACGATGGTCGTCGCGAAGCGAGATACGGTGATCCGGCAGTTGGCGAATCTGGCCGGCGTTCAGATGCCGCCGTAACTAAGGGATTAGGGATTAAGGATTGGGGATTAGCCACGTGTTAGCTTCCAACTCACCAATCCCTCATCACTATTCACTCGACAATGCACGTCACGATCCGCTATTGCGTCGTTTGAAACTACGAACCACGGGCCACCAGTCTGGCGGCCGAGGTCCGACAAGCGTATCCCGAGGCGACGGTCCAAATCCTCGAGGGGAGTGGTGGCGTCTTTGAAGTGGCGAAAGACGGCGTGCTCGTGTTTTCCAAGCGGGCGCTCAGGCGCCACGCCAATCCCGGTGAGATTGTCGGGCTGCTTGCTCCTTCGAAATAGGGCGCCCTGATGCGGTTGGCGATATCCACCGGCGGGGGTGATGCCCCGGGGCTCAACGCAGTCATCCGCGCCGCGGTGCTCTCAGCGCTCTATCGTGGCTGGGAAGTGCTCGGCATCTGTCGCGGTTACTACGGACTGCTTGGCGAAGACGAGATCATACCGCTGACGAGGCAGTCCGTGCGTGGCATTGCGCACATGGGCGGCACGATCCTTCGCACGACGAATCGCGGAAACCCGTTCGAATTCCCGGTCCAGCAGCCTGACGGGGAATACAAAATGGTGGACCGGTCGGACGAAGTGCTCAAGAATGCCCGCGAGCTTGGCATTGACGCGCTGATCTCGATAGGCGGCGACGGCTCCCTCTCCATCGCGCAACGCTTCTTCGAAAAAGGCATGCAGGTCGTCGGCGTCCCAAAGACCATCGACAACGATGTCAGTGGCACCATCACGACGTTCGGTTTCGACACGGCGGTGAGCACGGCGCTCGATGCGATCGACAAGCTGCACACGACGGCCGAATCGCACGACCGCGTCATGGTCATGGAAGTCATGGGGCGGCACGCCGGCTTTATCGCGCTCCACTCGGGCCTGGCCGGAACCGCGGATGTGATCCTCATTCCCGAGATCCCGTACGACCTGGACAAGGTGTGCGAGAAGATCACGGCCCGGGACCGCGCGGGCCGCCACTTCTCTATCGTGGTTGTCGCCGAAGGCGCGTTTCCCGCGGGCGGACAGGAGTCGATCATCGGAAGTTCGCTTCCGGGTGAAAGCCGTCGCGTCGGCGGCATTGCGAGCCGCATTGCCTGGGACATCGAGCAGAAGACCGGCAAGGAATCCCGCTCCCTCGTGCTCGGCCATCTGCAACGTGGCGGCATGCCGACGGGATACGATCGCCTGCTGGCCGCGCGATTCGGCGGAGCAGCAGTGGAAGCGGTCGAGAACCGAAAGTGGGGTCACATGGTCGCACTGCAGTCGCCACACATCGTGACCATACCGTTCACCGAGGCGCTGGCCGGGCCACGCCGCGTCGACCCGAACCACGATACTGTCCGCACCGCGCGGGCCACGGGGATTTCGTTTGGTGATTAATGACCGGATGTCGGATGTCGGATGTGGGATGAAACCCGCGTTTTCCAGGCACTCCACTTGGCCGCTGGGGTATGCCGGAGTCATGCGGAACCTCTCCGTTTTGCTCCTCGTGCTTGCTGCGCTGCTCCCAGCGCGGGGAATGGCGCAATCGGCGAAGGAGAGGGAAAAGGACGCGCCGGTGCCGAAGGCCTACCTGCCACCGGCCGGCATGTGCCGCATCTGGGTGGACAACGTTCCGCCCGCCCGACAGCCCGCTCCGACCAGTTGCACGACCGCGATCCGCAACAAGCCGCCTAACGCGCGCGTGGTCTTTCCTGGCGGGAAGGGCAATGCGGGAGAGCCGAAGACACTGGCACCGAGCAGGCCGAAGGCCGATACAACGAAGAAGAAGCCGCCGACGGGAAGCACAGAGAGGACCTGAAGGCGCTTCTGCCAGGAAACGCATTGCTGCTAGATTCGTAGTCAGGGTTTTTCGGATTGGAGCATTCACACGTTTGCCGCGAACTGGAGTGTCCGGTCCGACAAACGGCACGCGTAGCGTTCGATCGCCTCGGGTCGTCGACGCCACCGCAACCGGTCCCTGCCTAGCGTTCCGGACCGTAAGCTCGTAGTGTCTTGCACCCGAGCCGGGCTGGGAGATTGACCTCACCGCCGATTGAACTGTCGGGCGTATTCGCCAAGCGCTACGCGCTCGAGGCGGAAATTGGGCGAGGCGGCAGCTCAATCGTCTACCAGGCGCGCGACACCGCGAGCGGCGGAAGGGTCGCGATCAAGCTCCTGCGCCCCGAGCTGGTGGCCTCCATCGGCGCGGCGCGCTTCCTGACCGAGGTCCGCTTCCTCGCTGCGCTCGCGCATCCGGGCATCATTCCGGTGATCGACTCAGGAGAGATCGACGGGAGACTGTTCGTTGTGCTCCCGTACCTGGAGCACGGTACGCTCCGAGCGCGCCTGACTCGCGAGAAACAGCTTCCCCTCCCCGACGCGGTCGCCATCGCGCGCGCCTTGTGTGTGGCCCTGCAGTTCGCGCATGAGCGGGGTGTCGTGCATCGCGACGTGAAGCCGGAGAACATCCTGTTCTCGGAGGAAGGGCCCTGCCTGGCCGACTTTGGGATCGCGCGAGCGATCGAGCGCTCGATGGGAGAGACCTTCACGACCACCGGCGTCGTTCTTGGCACACCCGCCTACATGAGTCCCGAGCAGGCCGCCGGAGAATACGAGTTGGATGGTCGCACGGACGTCTATTCGCTCGGGTGCGTGCTGTATGAGATGATCTCGGGGATGCAGGCCTTCACAGGCCCGAACCGACAGTCGGTCATTTCACAGCGACTGGTTTACGGTCCGCGTCCGCTTCGGATTTACCGTCCAGCTGTTCCTCCAGCACTGGAGGCCGTCGTCGAGAAGGCGCTGATGGCAATGCCGGCGGATCGATTCCAGAGCGCCGCTGAGCTGGACGCCGCGCTGGCATCGGTGCCGCACACGCCAACCGTGCCGGAGGACCCGGCGTCCGGCTCATCGAGTCCTGACCTGGGTGCCTACGCATTGACACTTCGCCGACGGCGGATTCGGCGCGGTCTCGTGGGCGGTGGCTTCGCTGCACTGATCGCCGCCGGATGGTATGTCGCTTCGATGGTGCGCGCGGGCCCGCTCGACGCGAACATGGTGGTGGTGTTCCCGCTCGTCGAGCGCGGTGAAGTGCGGTCAGGCAGTGCGATCGGTGACGAGGTGGCGCTTCTCATCGGGACCGCATTCGAGCACACGGAGCCACTGCGGTGGATCGATGGCTGGACGTGGCTTGACTCGACCCAACGTGCGAATCCTGCGCTGCTCAGCGCGAGCCAGGCGCGCCGCATCGCCCGCGACCGCGGGGCGAGGTTCTATCTGGACGGGTCGGTCCTTGCCCGGCGCGACTCGGTCACCGTGGTCACACGACTCATGGACGTGGACGGCGACACCGTCTTCGCCCAGAATTCGGCCACCGGAGCCACGACGAGGGAGTTGTCTCCCGTCCTTGGTCTTCGCGCGGTGATTCCCCTTCTCCCGCGCCTTGTGGATCCCTCGCGCAAGGTGGACTTGCGCCCGCTCCTCGATCGCAGGCCGGCGGCGATCGCCAGCTTCCTGCAGGGTGAGAGGGACTACCGGCAGTCACGGTTCGTCGAAGCACTGTCGCAGTACCGACGCGCGGTCGAGGCGGATTCGAACCTGGCGTTCGCGGCGATCAAGGGGGCGCAGGCGGCGAGCTGGGTCGATCTCACGTCGGAAGGGCACGCGCTCATCGGGGTGGCACTCGCGCACGAGGCGCTGCTGCCCCCTCGTTATGCGCAGTTCGCGAGAGGACTGGATGCGTGGTTTCGCGGCTCCGCGGATTCGGCGGCGGCCCACTTCCGCCGCGCCCTGTTGGTTGACGCCGCGTGGACAGAAGCATGGACGGCGCTCGGTGAGGTGTATTTCCACCTGTTCCCGGACGCACAGGCGCTGGACTCCCTCGCCGAGGCGGCGTTCGAGAGTGCCCGGCGCGCCGACAATGAGTTTGCCCCCCCGGTGTTTCACCTCGCCGAGCTGGCACTCCGCGCGGGCGAGATCGACCGCGCGAGGGCGCTCCTTACCGAGTTTCGCCGGTTCCGGCCTGACAGCAACTGGGTGACGCAGCTGGAACTGACGGTGGACTGCGCCCGGGGAGCTGGAAACGATTCCAGGTGGCTGGAACGCGCGCGACGTGCCCCAACAGCGGCCGTGAAGGCCGGCAAGTCGCTCGCCCTCATCGCACGCCGCTACGATTGTGCCGAGCGCGCATTCAGGGCCGCCCTGGCCAGCGATACCGGGTCACCGCGAGGCCGATGGATGGCGACGTTCGGTCTCCACAACACGCTGGTAGCGGAAGGGCGCGTTCCCGACGCCGAGCGTCTTCTGGATTCGGTGGTGAGCGGCGGCCTGGCGCAGGCACGCTCGTTGTACGTCGTGGACGCGGTGGCCGGAGTGGGAATGGTCGCGCGCGCCGAACAGGTGATGCAATCGATCGCCGATCCGTACTCGGGAATGACAGGTTACCGCTTGTGGTACCACACGGTGTGGCAGGCCCACCTGGGACAGACGGACAGCCTAACGAAGATCGACGCGGCACTCCAGGCGATTTCGCTGCGCACGGCGGCGCCTGACGATCGCTTTTTCTCTACAGTGGCATCCGCACATCTGGCGCTGGCCCGGCGCGATACGGCCGCCATCCGTCTCCTGCGCCAACTTCGTGTGGAGGGTGCCCCTGGCGAGGTTTCCTGGGGCCTGTGGTACCCGATGGCAACGGAGCGGCTGGCACTGGCCCGGGCACTCCTGTCAGGCGGCCAATACGCTGACGCCATTCGGGTGGCAGATGCCTTTGATCACCCGCAGGCAATGGTAAATCTCATCTTCCTTCCCGCCAGCCTGGTGGTGCGGATCAAGGCGGCTCAAGGCCTGCACGATCAGGAGCTCGCACAGCGGTTTCGAGACCGTCTCAACGCGCTGGGTCGATCTGACCTACTGCGGTCGGTGCAGTAAAAGGGAACAAAGGAGGAACGCCAAAGGAACGCCTGACGAACGACCGCGCAGTACACTCACCGTTGTACTTCACCTCGGAGGCCGCGATGCCTAACAAAAAGAAGAAAACGAGCAAATCACCACGAGCGACTGTGTCGAACGCGCAACTGGCAAAGCAGGTTAAGGTGCTCGGCACCTGGGTTCAAATCCTGAAGGGCCATGCGAACATGGGTGGATGGACTCTCAGCATGGCCAAGGGCAAGTACAAACCCGACCCGACCGGCGGCCCACCGGGCGGCATGTGATTCACGAATCGCGATGCAGGTAGCCAGGTTCATTGGCACAACCTTGGCCAACCATGACGCGGGGTGTCTGTTCGTGACACCCGGTCCCTATTCTCGGAGCGTACCATGCGCGCCAAAGCAATCGTGATCGGTTCCGGCCTCCTCAAGGGCACCTACCCTCGCTGCACGGCCGATCTGAAGTCGGCAGACAACGATGCTCAGGCCATGGCAGCATTCGCCGAGAAACGCGGTTTCGACTTGGTCGGGCCGGGTGGCACGAAGGCACCGTTCCTTTCAGCACAGGCGAAAAAGAATGACATCATGGGAGCCGTCACCAACGCTGCCACTGAACTGGAAGGTGGAGACATACTTCTGTTTTTCTACTCGGGGCACGGTGCGACCCTGCCGCCCACGGTCGGTAGTTCGTTCAAGCAGCAGCGGGAAACCTGGTCTCTGCTTGACGGTCGGCTCTGGGACTTCGAGTGGAACAACCTC
>DATMBT010000372.1:0-2997 GCA_035559475.1 Gemmatimonadaceae bacterium | reverse complement strand
GCGTGCTGTCCGTGGCGGCAATCGCGCGAACGGCGTTGCGCGTGATGTACAGCCGGCGATCGGCGGAGTTGGCGTGGATGTAATCGGTACCGCCTTCGCCGCCGACTCTCTCCCGCATGAGAACCTTGTACGGACCGTCGGTGCTCGGCTGCTGCGCGGCGCTTGCGCGGGCGAAGCCGGCGAGGACCAGCACAGACACAAATGCGATGCGCTTCATAGGGCTCCGGGGAGGCAATGCGCGAGCGTCGGATACCGGGAGAGATATGTCGCGCCAGCAGCCCCCCGTCAAACAGGCACAGCTACAGTTGCAACCGCTCGGCGAGCTGTCGGCCGCCCCAGATGCCAGCGCCCAGGCCGACGATGCTGAGCATGAACGCCGTCATGATGCCCACGTGTGCCCCAAGCCACCAGCCGGCGGCGCTGGTCACCGTTGAGACAATCAGCACCAGGAGCTTCGTCATTCGTTGCCTCGGCGCGCACCTCGCGCGCGGAAATACAGAATCGCGCCACTCGTGCTGCAGACCGCGCAGCTGATTGCCACCACAGCAACCGACACCACGTTTCGTGCTCCGACCAGCCACGCGGTGATCGCCGCAGCGACCGCCGACGTCAAGGTGGCTCCGAGCATTCGAAGCAGCGACATCGTGCCGGAAGCTCGAGTGCCTTGCACAACGGCTAGCGCGCCAACGAGGGATCCCAGGGCGACCGCCACGTACCGCCAGTCCTCGCCGGTGGAAGCAAGGCGCAGCAGTCCGAATGCGAAGGGAATCGCGAGGAGGACAAAAGCCATCAGGATCATGGAATTGCTGCGCCTCAACGCCGTCCCCGGTGGCTGGTTCGTATTGTCCGTCACCTAACGGATAGCGCTACGTCGCATCATCCGCGAGAGCCCCGTCGCGCGGCTCGCGCGCCGTGCGGTGGTGAGGTCAGTCGGAATACGCCTGACACCGGACCGGGGACTCCCTGCAATCGTGTAAGGCACTCCCCGGCAGAACGTCGCCATCACGGTCCCGATACTCCCTGACATGACGCACACAATGGGACAGCAATTCGGCCGACGTTCCTGGGCCGAACCATGGAAGATCAAGGTGGTCGAGCCGTTGTTCCGGATCGGTGCCGCGGACCGCGAACGCGCCCTGGCGTCGGCGGGCTACAACACGTTCCTCCTCCGTTCGGAGGACGTGTACATCGATCTCCTGACCGATAGCGGCACGAGTGCCATGAGCGACCGGCAATGGGCGGGGATGATGCTGGGTGACGAAGCATACGCCGGCAGCCGCAACTTCTACCGACTCGAGGAATCGGTTCGCTCGTACTACGGCTATCCCCACCTCGTGCCCACCCACCAGGGTCGCGGGGCCGAGCATATGCTGAGCAAGGCGACGATCAAACAGGGACAGCTTGTTCCGGGCAACATGTATTTCACCACGACGCGCGCACACCAGGAGCTGGCTGGTGGCGAGTTTGTCGATGTCATCATCGACGAAGCGCACGATCCCGAGAACGCGCACCCGTTCAAGGGGAATGTTGACCTCGAGAAACTCGACCGTCTCATCGCCGACGCAGGGGCCGATCGCATCGCATACGTGAGCCTCGCTGCGACGGTGAACATGGCGGGTGGCCAACCGGTGAGCATGGCCAACATTCGTGAACTGCGAGCGCTCTGTTCACGTCATCACATCCGGATCTTTCTGGATGCCACGCGCGCCGTGGAGAACGCGTTCTTCATTCAGGAGCGCGAGCCGGGCTACGAGAATCGATCACTTCGCGAGATCCTGCTCGAGTTCTGTTCGTATACCGACGGCGCATGGATGAGCGCCAAGAAGGACAGTCTCGTCAACATCGGCGGCTGGGTGGCCGTTCGTGACGACGACCTGTTCGAGGAACTGCGCGGCCTCGTGGTGCTCTACGAGGGACTCCACACCTATGGCGGGCTCGCTGGTCGTGACATGGAGGCCATGGCGATCGGTATCGAGGAGTCGGTGCAGGACGATCACATCCGCTCGCGCATCGGGCAGGTGAGGTACCTGGGCGACCTGTTGAGCGGTTGGGGAATACCGCTCGTGAAGCCAGTGGGTGGGCACGCCATCTTCCTCAACGCCAGGTGCTTCTATCCTCATCTCGCGCAGGATGTCTTTCCGGCGCAGACTCTGGCCGCAGAGCTCTACCTGGATTCGGGAATCCGCGCCATGGAGCGAGGTATCGTGAGCGCCGGTCGCGATCCGCACACCGGCGACCACCACCGGCCGGCACTGGAGCTCACCCGCCTGACGATTCCGCGCCGCGTCTACACGCAGGCGCACATGGATGTCGTGGCGGAGTCGGTGAAAGCGGTGCATGACAACCGGGCGAACTCCCGCGGACTCACGATGGTGCATGAGCCGCGGCACCTCCGGTTCTTCCAGGCCCGGTTCGCACCACGATGACCGCGATGCCCCGCACCAAAGTCGGTCCGGCACAACAGGACATTGCGGCGCGCCTCGACGGGTTCGCGCGTCTCATCGGCAACACGCCGATGCTCGCCGTGGATTGCGAGGTCGACGGCGAGCCGCGTACGGTGTACGCCAAGCTGGAATCGATGAACTGGACGGGCAGCGTGAAGGACCGGATGGCGCTGCACATCCTGAAGTGCGCTTACCAGTCAGGTGCGCTGCGCCCCGGCGCCCCCATCGTGGAAGCGACGAGCGGCAACACCGGCATCTCATTCGCGGCGTTAGGCAGGGCGCTTGGACATCCGGTGGCGATCTTCATTCCCGACTGGATGTCGCACGAGCGCATTGCCCTCATTCGCTCGTTCGGCGCCGAGGTGCGCCTCGTGTCGCGGGACGAAGGTGGATTCCTCGGGTCGATCGCGATGGCTGAGGACTACGCTTCGCGCACCGACGGTGCGTTCCTGCCGCGCCAGTTCTCGAATGCCGACAACAGCAAAGCGCACGAATGGACGACGGGACCGGAAATCCTCACCCAGCTGCACACGTCGGGACTGGTGCCGGACGC
>DATMBT010000371.1:0-19961 GCA_035559475.1 Gemmatimonadaceae bacterium | reverse complement strand
TCCTCATCTATCTGCACCGAATGCACGTGGATCGAACCTAACGCTGCCTGCACGCGCTCCATGACGAAACGGGCCAGGTTCTCGCCGGTCGGGACCAGCTTGCCTTCCGCGAATTCCGGGACGTCGAGGTTGATGTTGCGGTGGTCGAATCGCGAGACCACTTCGGCCTCGAGCACACGATCCAGGACGGCCAGGTCGATCACCATGCCCGTCAACGGATCAACAGGTCCCTCGACGGTCACCGTGCAAGTGTACGTGTGCCCATGGTAGTTCGGTCTCGCGCACAAGCCGAACACCTTGACGTTCTGTTCTTCACTCCATTCCGGCCGTCGATAGCGATGCGCGGCGGCGAAGCGCACCCGGCGGATCAACCGCGTCACGGTCATCCGTCGAGCCCCATCGTTCACTTCGGGCGGTACAATGTGATCCCGAACAGGAACGCCGGATTCCGCCTCCAGAACGACTTCGCTGCCCCCTGGGGCAGGACCGGTGGGTCTTCTGTTGTCTTGATGTAGTACGTGGTCGGGTACGAGATGCGGTAGATGTAGTTACTCCAGTCGAAGCGCAGCGACATGTTCTTCGCGATGGAGTATGACGCCCCTGCGCCAAACGTCATCGTAAACGGCACACCGAACCGGTAGCTGCCCACATCGGTCGAGCCACGGACGTCGGCCACAATACCGAAGCCGCCATTGAAGAACGGCGCTATCCCGTGCCACGTCTTGTGCCCGGTGAGCGTCACTTCCATCTGCGCGTCGGCGAACAGCATGGGCACATTTTCCGTCCCGACCACTCGCTCCTCGATCCTCTTCGTCGGATCAATAATCGTGCGTTCGATGGAGCCACCAGCGACGCGCATGCCGAAGTAGATCGGACCTGTCATGTGCATCTGCCACTTCGCTCCAGCCATCGGTCCTTCGGTTGGCGCTACACCAACGGGATCAGGCTGACCGTTGAACGGTCCCGCAAAAAATGTCCAGTCGCGGTTGTACTCGCGATCGCGATACGGACTCTTGTCAGGCGGATACCCAACCTGGGCGGCCGCCGAGTTCGTGAAAGTAGCTGCTGCCAGAAACGCTACGATGATCCAGGACTTCACAGATGCTCCTTCAATTCGTCCCGAGGCGCAGGTTGCGCCCCGTCATGTCTTCGGGCTGATCCAATCCAAGCAGGCCAAGTATTGTCGGCCCCACGTCGCAGAGGGCGCCGCCATCACGAAGGGGGCGGTCACCGTCCGGATCTACCACCACCAAAGGTACAGGGTTTGTCGTGTGTGCGGTGTGGGGGCCGCCACTTTCCGGGTCGATCATGACTTCGCAATTCCCGTGATCCGCCGTGACTAACAGACGTGCCCCTGCTTTCCCGGCAGCGGCGACAACTCGGTTAAGACACGCATCAACCGTTTCCACCGCCTTGATGACCGCGGGCAGGACTCCGGTGTGGCCCACCATGTCGCAATTGGCGTAGTTGCACAGGGTAAAGTCGTAGCTCCCCGATTCGATCGCCCGGCACAACACGTCAGTTACGCCAACGGCTGACATCTCCGGCATCAGGTCGTACGTCGCCACCTTCGGGCTTGGAACCAGCTCACGAATCTCGTGCGCGAACGGGGCCTCGATGCCACCGTTGTAGAAGTACGTCACATGCGGGTACTTCTCGGTTTCTGCGGTCCGGAACATTGTCATGTCGGCACCGGAAACCACTTCCGCCATGATGCGCGCCATCGAGAAGGGCGGAAATGCGACGGGAAAGCTGAACGTTCGATCGTAGGAGGTCATGGTCGATAGCGAGATGCGCGGGCGTGTCCCTGTATCGAAACCGTCGAAGCCAGGCTCGGTCAGCGCACGCACGATCTGCCGCATCCGGTCCGATCGGAAGTTGAAGCAGATGAGGGCATCCCCATCTCGCATCGGTGCGATTGCCGATCCGCCTTCGGTGACAACAACCGGGTCGATGAATTCGTCAGTCTGGCCGCGATGGTATGCGTCCACGATCGCCGCGACGGGATCCGCTGTTGATGGACCCACTCCAAGCACGGAAGCGTCGTACCACTTTTTCACGCGCTCCCAGCGGCGGTCGCGGTCCATGCCGAAATAGCGGCCGCCGAGGCTCGCGATTTTTGCTCGGCCGTGTGCGCGCGCGATCGTCCGCCGCATGAATTCGAGGCCCGACTTGGGCATAGTGTCGCGGCCGTCCATAAGTGCGTGGATCGCTACGCGCTCCACGCGCTCGCGTTCCGCGAGGTCGATGAGCGCGAACAAATGCTCGTCGAGCGCGTGGACGCCTCCATTCCCAAGCAGTCCCATCAGGTGGAGGGTGCCGCCCGAGTCACGCACGCTACGACATGCGTCGACGAACGCCGGCCGAGTGAAGAACGACCCCTCCTCGATTGCTTCCGTGATGCTGACCAGGTCCTGCTTCACCACTCGGCCCGCACCCAGGTTCAGGTGGCCAACCTCGCTGTTGCCCATCTGTCCCGTGGGAAGGCCAACGGCGCGCCCCGACGCCTCCAGCAACGTGCGCGGATAACGCCGCCAGAGCCGGGTCCACGTGGGTGTCTCCGAGAGGGCGATCGCGTTTCCTTCGCGCTCCTCGCGGTACCCGAATCCGTCTATGACGACGAGGACTAACGGTTTGCGTTGGAACTTCATGTGCTGGAGGGAGCGAGGCAGTGACGAAGCGTCGCGGGGAATGTAGTTGGGCCGGGATTACCCCCAAGGGGGAACCGATTCTTCTACCTGGGGTTCCCCCTGAGTCGCGAGTCGCACATAATACCGCGCGTCGAGCTCCGGACTCTTGAGTGATCCGGTTAGAGAATTCCTTCGAACCGTAGTTGGCCTGAATGTTTCCTGCGTTCGAAAAGACCCTGCTGCGGGACCGCGCCTCATGAAGGCCTTCGCCAAGCGTCGGCGTTCGAAGGGCTCGCGTCGAATCACCCTCGTGGTGTCGGTGTCGGCGGCTATCGCTTACCTCGCGTTCCTGCGTCCGGCGGAGGGATTGGATGCGCGAGCGATCAAGCTCGGTTCGCTTGCGGCGCGACCGACAGCGGACGCCTTCGGCCGCAGCGGGCAGCTCAAGATGCGCTTTGCGCTCCCCGGGCTGCCCGTGGACTATCCCATCGAAGTGCAGGGCAGCCTCGACTCGGTTACCTACAGCTGGGTTGCCCGCGGTGATTCGGTGCCGACAGGTCAGCCGCGACCGCTGGTTGATGGACTGGTCGCTCCCGATGCGCCCGGGTTCTACAACCTTCAGCTGACGCTCGCCGACGAGCGTCGCATCGTGCGGGATCTGCCACTCGCCGTGCTGGTGCCTCGCTCCGAGAAAAAGGGCTCCGTCCTGAACGGTTACCAGATGGGCTTCTACCGCGGCGATCGCGCGCGGCGGAGTGACCCGGAGGCCCCGGTTGGTTTCGTCCGGATTGATACCGCGGACCTCGAACTCCCGCTGTCGGCGCACCTGCGGCTGGCCGATTTCGTCACGCGCGATCAGCAGAGCACGTGGCCTCGTTATGCAGCGGTGGATCCGCGACTGCTCGACAAGATCGAGCTCGTGCTCGCCGAGATCGCAACATGGACCGGTGACCCCCTGCGCGACACGGTACCGTTCGACATCCACTCGAGCTTCCGGACACCGCACCACAACCGGCTTATTCGGAGCGCGGCTCGCGATAGCCGGCATCAGCTCGGTGATGCGATGGACGTGGGAGTGGATGCAAATCGCGACGGCCGCGTGAACCTGAAGGACGCGAAGCTGGTCTCGATGGCCGTGGACATCGTTGAGCGTTCGCACCCGGATCTCGTGGGCGGCATGGGCATCTACTCGCGCGGCACGTTCGTGCATATCGATGCCCGCGGCATCAAGGTGCGCTGGCGAGGGTAGGGGACGGGGGACTGGGTACGGGGTTCTGGGTGCCCAATCCCGGACGCGGGTAACTTTCTCCGACGCCCTGACGTAGGCCCACAGTACCCGGTACCCAGTCCCCCGTACCCATGAATCAAGCTCTCCGCGACCGCATTAATCGCCACCTGGAGCCGCTGTCGGACGAGCGAGGCTATCAGGTGCTCGACTACATCGAGTTCCTGGAGTCCAAGTACGGTGGCTCCGCCGCGTCGGCCCCCAGCTTGTTCTCACGCTTTACGGAGGGTGTCGAGGACACGCTTCGAGCGGGGAAGGTCTCAACCACGGCCATCGCCGAGACGATGGGTCTCCTGAACAAGGCTGTCGGTGTGCTGACGGGGGTGGCAGCTGCTGGGAAATCGGTAGCGTCGGACATTGCGACGGCAGGGAAGAACGTGGCGTCAGACATCGCCGCCGTCGCGACCAAGGCCGCTGAAGCCGCGGCTGCGCCGCCGAATCCGGCTGCGTCACCGGCCCCGCCGGCTTCACCACCCGTTCCTCCAGCGGGTCAGGCATCCGCACAGTCGGCGCCGCCCGTTCCACCGTCGCAGCCGCCCTCAGCCCCGTCCGCCCCGCAGGCTCCCCACGCACCGCCTCCACCTCCACCTGACCCCGACGCGGGCGGCGCCTAGAAGACCAAGAGGAGGCAGGAGGCAGGAAGCAGGGGATGAAGCCGCCTGACGGCGGCAACAACTGCATGAAATCTTGAGGGCCCGGCAAACGCCGGGCCCTCCAGTCAATCCCTGTCTCCTGCCTCCTGCCTCCTGCCTCCTCTCTCTTGGACTTAGACTTTGGCCTTCGACTCGTTTAAATTCGGCTATGGCAACCAGAAGTTCTCAGCAATCACGGCCCGCGAACCCAGACCAGGGAAGCGGGCCGTCGCGTATCGGTGAGAACGGCGCCGAGCCGTCCACTCGCATCCGTGAGGCAATGGCCCTCACGTTCGACGATGTGCTGCTGCTTCCGCGGCACTCGCCAACGCACCCCAAGGACGTGGACACGTCCACACGCTTCACACGGGGCATCTCGCTGAACGTTCCGCTGATATCAGCGGCCATGGACACGGTGACCGAATCCGAAATGGCGATCGCAATGGCGCGCGCCGGCGGGATCGGTGTCCTGCACAAGAACATGTCGATCGACCGTCAGGCTGCCGAGGTCGATCGCGTGAAGCGTTCGGAAAGCGGGATGATCCTCAATCCGTACGCGCTTTCTCCCGAGGCGACGCTGCGCGAAGCGGTCGCGCTCATGACGCGGTTCAAGATTTCCGGCGTTCCCGTGGTAGACCGTGACGGGAAGCTCGTCGGCATCATCACGAACCGCGACCTGCAATTCGCGCGAGACCTCGCGCGTCCAATCCGCGAGGTGATGACGTCGGCCGGCCTCGTCGTCGCACCGGTGGGTACCACGCTCGAAGAAGCCGAGCGCATACTCGGCGAGCACAAGATCGAGAAGCTGCCGGTCGTGGATGCGGACGGGAAACTGAAGGGGCTCATCACCGTCAAGGACATCCACAAGCGTCGCCAGTATCCTACCGCCAACAAGGACCAGCACGGCCGACTGCGCGTTGCCGCGGCAATCGGTGCTGGTGGTGATTATCTGGATCGCGCCAAGGCATTAGCTGACGCCGGAGCAGATGTCCTCGTGATCGACACCGCGCACGGGCATTCAGAAGGCGTCCTGGGCGCTACGGCGCGCGTCCGGGAGGCAGTGCCGAACGTGCAGCTGATCGCCGGCAATGTCGCTTCACGCGAAGGTGCGGCCGCTCTCGTGGCTCGCGGCGTGGACGCGGTGAAGGTCGGCGTTGGCCCCGGATCCATCTGCACAACACGCGTCGTGACGGGTGTTGGCGTTCCGCAGCTCACCGCGGTGATGGACGCCGTCGAAGGGGCGGGCGACATCCCCGTCATCGCAGACGGCGGCATCAAATATTCGGGCGACATCGTGAAGGCCCTGGCGGCGGGCGCCTCGTCGGTGATGATGGGCTCCATGCTCGCAGGGACCGAGGAAAGCCCGGGTGAGTCGTTCCTGCTCGAGGGACGGCGGTTCAAGATGATCCGCGGCATGGGGTCCCTGTCCGCCATGCAGGACGGAAGCGCTGACCGGTATTTCCAGGAGGGCGAGATGTCGCCCAAGAAGCTCGTACCGGAAGGGATCGAAGGACGGGTGCCGTACAAGGGCCCTGTCGGAGACGTGCTGTACCAGATGGTCGGCGGACTGAGAAGCGGAATGGGGTACGTCGGGTGCGCCAACATCCACCAGCTGCGCACCGAGGCCGTGTTCGTCCGCATCACCGCCGCGGGCCTGCGCGAGTCGCACCCGCACGACGTCACCATCACGCGAGAAGCGCCTAACTACTCGCTCTAGGAGAGAGGAGGCAGGAGGCAGGAAACAGGGATTGACCGAGGGCCCGGCGTTTGCCGGGCCCTCAGGATTTCATGCAGTTGTTGCCGCCGTGAGGCGGCTTCATCCCCTGCTTTCTGCCTCCTGCCTCCTGCCTCCTCGTCGTCATGGTTGACAACGCTTGCGGGGAGGCCAAAGTTGCCCGCTTCACCAACGCCGGAGCGAAGTAATGGGCCTGTGGTCCACAAAGAGCATCACGCAGTTGATGACCGAGTCCGAAGGGGGTGGCGGGCCGACGCTGAAGCGGACGCTCACCGGCAGCAACCTCGTTCTTCTCGGGATCGGCGCAATTATCGGCGCCGGCATCTTCGTGCTGACCGGTTCCGCCGCGGCGCAATACGCCGGGCCGGGCATCGTGATCTCGTTCATCATCGCCGGCTTCGGATGCCTCTTCGCCGGCCTCTGTTATGCCGAATTCGCGTCGATGATTCCCATCGCCGGCAGCGCCTACACCTACGGCTATGCCACGCTGGGTGAATTCATCGCCTGGATCATCGGATGGGACCTGATCCTCGAGTACCTGTTTGCCGCCGGCACGGTTGCTGTCGGCTGGTCAGGCTACTTCACCGCTTTCCTCACCTCACTCGGGATCACGCTTCCAGCGTCGCTCGTTGGCGCGCCACTGAGCGTTGAGGGAACGCACACGCTCGTTCGGTCGCAGATCTGCGTGGACCCGGCTACCGGCGGCATCGCGGTTGATGCGGTCAGCCACACCCCAGTGGCGATCGCGGACTGCGTGACGAAAGGCTTCCAGATTGGCGCGGGTATCCTGAACGTCCCGGCCATCCTGTTGGTGGTTGCGTTGACCACGCTGCTGGTCATCGGCATCAAGGAGTCGGCACGGTTCAACAACATCATCGTGATCGTGAAAGTCGCGATCGTCCTGCTGGTGATCGGGTTCGGGATCAAGTACGTGAACACGGCCAACTGGACTCCCTTCATTCCGCCCAACCTTGGTGAGTTTGGCCAGTTCGGCTGGAGCGGTGTGTTCCGCGCCTCAGGGGTGATCTTCTTCGCGTACATCGGATTCGACGCCGTATCCACCGCGGCACAGGAAGCGAAGAACCCGCAGAAGGATCTTCCAATCGGCATCCTGGGCTCACTCGCCATTTGTACGGTGCTGTACATCGCGATGGCGCTGGTAATGACCGGTATGGCGCACTACACCGAACTGAACGTGCCACATCCGGTATTCGTCGCAATCCAGAAGGCTGGACCGTCACTCGCGTGGCTTGGTTATCTGGTGAACATCGGCGCCATCGCGGGCCTCGCGTCGGTCGTACTGGTCATGCTCATGGGCCAGCCGCGCATCTTCTACTCGATGTCACGCGATGGTTTGCTCCCGCCGGTGTTCGGCAAGGTGCATCCGAAGTTCCAGACGCCGTACATCGCGACGATCATCACAGGAACGGTTGCGGCGCTCGTCGCCGGGTTGTTCCCCATCGGACTGCTCGGTGAGCTCGTTTCAATCGGAACACTGCTCGCCTTCGTGATCGTCAGCGCCGGCATTCTGGTGCTGCGCTACCGGAGTCCTGAATTGGTGCGGCCGTTCGCAACGCCGCTCGTTCCGTTTGTGCCGATTCTCTCTATCATCATCTGTGGCTTGATGATGTATTGGCTGCCGAGGGACACGTGGCTCCGTCTCATCATCTGGATGGCCATCGGACTCCTGATCTATTTCCTCTACGGCCGGAATCATTCGAAGTTGGCAAGGTCGAATTAAGGCCACGCGCGGTATCGTTGCAGGTTAGTTTTCAGGCGGCGCCCCCAGGGGCGCCGCTTTCCTTTCCAACCAGCGATGCCCAAGTCGTCCTTTCTCGAAATCCCGCGTACCCGCACGGACGCGATCCACCGCATCGAAGGCGCGCTGAAGGGCGTTTCGTCGGTAGCCGTTACCACGCACATCAACGCGGACGGCGATGCCGCTGGATCCGTAGCGGCGATGGCGCGACTCCTGCCGCAGATGGGCTTGCGCGCCGTCATCGTGAATCCAACGCCGTGGCCGGTGCTGTTCACGTTCCTGAAGGAGGGTCTCGATGACCGCTCCGACAAGAGCGCCGAGGCGCTGCGCAGTTGCGGTGCGCTGGTCTCGCTCGACGTCAGCGACGTGCGGCGACTCGGCAGCCTGGCGACCGCCGCCAAGTCGCTCCCCGGTCCGCGCATCGTCATCGATCACCACGTGCCGACCGACGAACCCGCGGGCGAAATCGTGCTGGCCGACACCGCCGCCTGCGCGACCGGTGAGCTGCTCTATGATTTCGCGATCACCCTGAAGCTCGAGATCGACCTGGCCGTGGCCGAGGCGTTGTACGTCGCGATCCTCACCGATACCGGCGGGTTCCGGTACAGCAACACGTCGCCCCGGGCCCACGCGGTCGCTGCGGAGCTGATTTCGCGCGGCGTTGACCCGGAGTTCACCTACCGCCGCATCTACGCATCGATGTCGCCGGGCAGGCTCCAGCTCCTGCGTGACGCGCTCGACACGTTAGGCGTGGACCCCAAGTTCGGCCTTGCCTGGGTGTCGGTGACGAACGAGGCGATGGATCGCTATGGCGTCGGCTCGGACGACCTCGACGGCATCGTGGAGCATCCGCGCTCGGTCGCGGGCACGCGCGTGGCGCTGTTCTTCCGCGACCTGGGCTACGGCAAGGTGAAGGTGTCGTTCCGGTCCACGGGCAACGTCGACGTGAATGAGCTGGCGCGCCAGTTCGGCGGCGGCGGTCACGAAAAAGCGTCGGGCGCGCTCGTGCCCGGCAAGCTCGATGAGGTACGCGATCGCGTCGTTTCAGCGGCGCGCGTCTTCATGGGACCGGCGGCCGCCGAAGGGAACGGTCACCCACAGGGCTGACGGTACGGTTTCAGGCCCGGTTCCACACCTAACGCTCCACGCCCCATCATGGCCCAGACGCTCCAGGAACGCATCGCCTCCGCACTCGGCACCGTCATCAACCCGCGGACCGGGACGGGCGTCATGGTGTCCGAAATGGTGAAGAACGTGGCGACGACACTTGATGGAAAAGTGCGCCTGACGATGGTGCTGGAAGCCGGTGACGACGCGACGCTGGTGCGCGACGTGCGACAGGCGGTCGAGCGTGTGTCCGGTGTCACGGCGGTGGCGATCGACGTGAAGGACCCGCGTGAAGTCGAGCCGCGACCGCCGCGGACTTCGGCCGCACGCGCGTTGCCGGTGATGGATGACCGGCCTGCGGCCGCGCCCCGCCCATCGGTGCCGCCACCGGTGACATACCCGGGACTCGGCAACATCATCGCGGTGTCGAGCGGGAAGGGCGGCGTGGGGAAGTCCACGATGGCGGTCAACATCGCGACCGCGCTGGCTGCCCGCGGGGCGCGCGTCGGGCTCATGGACGCCGACGTGTACGGGCCTAACGTGCCGCGCATGATGGGCGTGAATGCGCCGCCCCCGGTGGTGAACGAAAAGATCGTTCCCCTCGAAGCGCACGGGGTGAAGATCATCAGCCTTGGCTTCCTGATCGAGCGCGACCAGCCGGCCATCTGGCGCGGGCCCATCGTCATGAAGATCGTCACGCAGTTCCTGCGTGACGTGAGCTGGGGCCAGCTCGACATCCTCGTGGTGGACATGCCGCCGGGCACCGGCGACGCCCAGTTGTCGCTGGTGCAGGCGACGCAGGTGCGCGGCGCAATCATTGTCACGACGCCGCAGGACGTCGCGACCGGCGATGCCCTGCGCGGCGCGAAGATGTTCATGCGGGTCGGCGTGCCGGTGCTGGGCATTGTCGAGAACATGAGCTGGTTCGAGTGCCCGCACTGCGGCAAGCCGACGGCGATCTTCGGGTCGGGGGGCGGCCAGCGGCTGGCGGACGAGCTTGACCTTCCGTTGCTGGGGCAGGTGCCACTGTACCCGCGAGTCCTCGAGGGTGGTGAAACCGGTCGGCCTATCGTGCTCGAAGAGCCGGAATCGAACGCCGCGAAGGCGATCTCGGCGCTGGCGGAACGGCTGGCTGGTTCGTTAGGCGTCACCATCGGTGCTGTCGCCAGTCGCTGATCGCTGATTCGCGGCACTGACCCGATGCCCGCCCTCGTCACCCTGCTCACTGACTTCGGCACCGCGGACGGTTATGTCGCCGAACTGAAGGGCGTGTTGCTCAGTGCCGCACCGGGAATCCAGGTGGTTGATCTCTCGCACGACGTCCCCGCGCATGACGTTGAGGCGGCGCGGCTGGTGGTGGCTCGCTATTGGCGACGGTTTCCCGCCGGCACCATCCATCTCGTCGTGGTGGATCCGGGCGTCGGGTCAGCGCGCGAGGCGATCGCGGTGTCCTCAGACGGGCGGTTCCTGGTGGGTCCGGACAATGGCGTGCTGTCGCCGGCCCTGCTGCTGCCCGGCGCGCAGGTCGTCTCGCTCCCCGTACCGGCCGATGCGGCGCCGACGTTCCACGGACGCGACGTCTTTGCGCCCGCTGCGGCCGCGCTGGCGGGCGGCGCCAGCGTTGAGTCGTTAGGCCGCCCGCATGATGGTCCGGTGGTCAGGCGCACGCCCGAAGTGGTGCGGGAAACAGACGGCTGGCTCCGCGGCGAGGTCATCGTCATCGACCGGTTCGGCAACGCCGTCACGAACCTGTTCGGGGTCCACGACGGTGAAGTGCACATCGGTGCACGCGTGATCCCGGTTCGCCGCACCTACGCTGACGTTGCCGCGGGCGAGCCGGTGGCGCTGGTTGGCTCGTCGGGATTGATCGAGGTGGCAGTGCGTGACGGGAGCGCGGCAATCGCCCTCGGCCTGGCGCGTGGCACGAGCGTCAGGGTGCGAGACGGCCGCACGGAGTAGCCCTTCTGGCTTCTGGCTTCGGGTCTACGTCTTGACCGGCTTCCTCGCCGCTGCCACACCAGTGATGGGCGTCGGCGTTTGCCATGCGGCCGATTCATCGACAACCGGTTTCTTCGCCGCATCTCGATGCGTGCCGCCGCGGGAGAGGATCGCGGCGCCGAAGCCCGCGGTCGCGGCAACCCACGTAAGCGCCAACGCGATCATCCGGAAGATGCCGCTCATCGCGGGTGACCACTGGAACGCCGCGGCCAGCACCCAGGCGCCCATGAACATGGTGATGCCCAGGACCAACCCGCGGAGTGCACGTCCCTTCGCTTCGCCGCGTGTGCCGCCTATGCTGCCGCCGGCGAGTCGCGCCACGGACAGGAAGCCCAGCGTGAGAAAGCCGGCGACGGCGACGACATACGCGACAATCGCGAACGGAATGAGCAGGATGCCCACGACGGTCACCGCGAGCCCGGCACAGATCAGCACCATCGCCGGGATGACGCCCAGCTCACCCGCGATTCCGACGAGGAACGACCGTCCGAAACTCTGCTCCAGCACGTCGGTGACGCCGTCGAGATAGGCGCCGGCGAACACCAGCACGCCGATCCCGATCAGGAGCATGACCACCAGCCAGCCTAACGACAGGCTCATGGCATCGGAGGTGTCGCGCCGGGTGGGCGTCGTGGCGGCTTCGACGTCGGCCTGCCAGGGGAACGAGACCGCGTATTTGCCGGCGGTTCCGCCAACGGTGCCCTGCTGAAGCGTGACGCCGCCGAGGACGGCGATCGCGTCGCCGGTGATGGTGCCTCCATCTTCGACGAGGATGTCGCCGGCGATGGTGACGGCGGTGCCCCGGATCACCCCTCGCACCCTGAGATCACCAGCGGTGACAACGACCGGACCGGTGACGGTATCACCCGCTTCAATGGTGCGTCCGCCAAAACGGATCGTGTCAGATCCGACCGACGGGCTCTGGACTGCTGCCGGCTGTGTCGCGACGGGAACCGCAGCGGCCGAATCCTGGGCAAGAACCGGAGCCAGGGTCGGGGCCACCACGATCAGCGACGCGACGGCGAACGTCATGACCGTCGCGCGCATGTTACATCCTCCGGCGTCGGGAAGCTGCCGCGATCGCCCTCAACCCGAAGGCTGAGATCGCGACCGCTGCAAGGAATCCGGTGGCGGCCAGGGCAATCCGGGTATCACTCGAAACAGCGAGCCCGTTCTGGCCAAGCGCCGAAGAGACGAACCCACTCACCGCCTGGCTGCCCAGGGCGCGCATACGTTCTGCGGCCAGGGTCACCAGGAAGGCCACCGCATCGAGGCGGCTGGCGAGCCAGATGGTGCCGAGGGTGAGCGTCGTAGCGACAATGCCGGCCACCCCTGCCGCGAGCACACGGGCCGGTCTGGACCGGGGCACGAATCGCTGGATGGAGTTCACCGCGGTCACGTGCCACGGCTCAAATACCTGGACCTGCCTCATCACCCGGTAGGCAAAGAGGGGCGAAGGGGTGAAATGGGGCATTTTGTCCAGCGCCCCGACCAGTCGCTGCTGTGCCTCCAGTTCTGTGCGGCACGTCACACACTCCTCGATGTGTCCAGCGAGGGGTGCCATGCCGAAGCCCTCCTCGCCGTCAACGAGGAGGTCGAATTCCTGCGGGGTCAGATGACGGTGATCCACGATTGCCTCCGGTGGGTCGTACGGGCAGGTGCCGGTGAGGGTTTCATGCCTTTTGGCGGGTAGGCGGGCAATCGGGCAGGCGGGCAGGCGGGACATCGGAAACATCCCGTTTGCCCGTCTGCCCGTTTGCCCGCTTGTTCGATTTTCCTATTCACGTTCACCTCCAAGCGCTTCACGGAGTTGGTGTCGCGCCCGGTGGATGTAGGTCTTAACAGTTCCCAATGGCAGGTCGAGCGTCGCGGCGATCTCTTCGTAAGACCGCCCTTCCACGTGCCGCAGCATGATGCATGACCGGTACTCCGGCCTCAGTGCCGCTATGGCTCGCTCGATGGCTCCCCCGAGCTCGCGAGCCTCGAGCTCCTCGAGGGCGTTCTCCTGCGGGGCGCGAACGTCGAACGAAGTGGCCTCGACTTCCGCCGCAGATGCAGCGTGCGGCGAACCGTCAATGCTGATCGTGCTGATCTGGCGTTTGCGCAGGTAATCGATCGCGACGTTGTTCGCGATCTTGAACAGCCAGCTGGAGAGGCGGAATTCGGGACTGTACCGGTCGATGTGGTTCAGGACCTTGATGAACGTGTCCTGTGCAAGGTCCTCGGACGTCTCGCGATCGCGCACCATGCGATAGATGAGCGAGAAGATCGGTCGCTCATAACGCCTGACCAGTTCGCGAAAAGCATCCTCGCGTCCCCGTTGAGCCAGGAGGACGACGTCGGCATCCGGGAGATTCTGGAGGTCGAGGGTGCGTGGCTCGGGCATGTCGAGAGCCGTCGAGCTCGCGCAGCAACCAGCCGACGGAACGACGGAAGGTAAGGACACGCTAAACCGCGGGCCAGCGCGAGCTTGCCCGCGTTACTGCCGGGGGCGACTTTTCCTCGCGATGACTTCGACCGGGCTAGATGCCGTCGAAGCGCGTGCGGCAGCATCCGGCGGAGCGGGCAAGAGAGCCTACGTTCGCCGGATCTTTTCCGAGATTGCGCCGCGCTACGACCTCCTGAATCACGTCCTCAGCCTCAATATCGACCGGGGTTGGCGACGTGCGGCACTTGCCGAACTGGCATGGCGCAACCAGCCCGATGGGACGTTCCTCGACCTCTGCGCGGGAACGCTCGACGTTGGCGCCATGCTCGCGCACATGGACGGCTTCCGGGGCCGCGTGCTTGGGGCAGACTTCGCCGAGCCGATGTTGCGGCGGGGAATCGGCAAGGCTGACGCAGCAACCCTGGCTCCGGTGGCAGCCGACGCACTCTCACTCCCCATGCGCAACGGATCGATCGATGGCGCCATCGTCGCGTTCGGCGTTCGCAACCTGGCGAGTCTCGACGACGGTTTTCGCGAAGTCCTTCGCGTCCTCCGCCCCGGCGCGCGCTTTGTGATCCTGGAGTTCTCGACACCGCCCTCCACGCTGGTGCGCGGTGCCTATCGAGCGTATTCGCATTACGTGCTGCCGGCGATCGGGCGGGTCCTGTCGGGTCACCCGACGGCCTATCAGTACCTTCCGGAAAGCGTGGACACTTTTCCCACAGCACCGGATCTCGCTGCACGTCTCACCTCCGTTGGATTCGGTAATGTCCGCTGGCGCCACCTCACTTTTGGTGTAGTGGCGATCCACGTTGGAGAACGCTGATCTGGATGTGGGACATGGGATGTGGGAGAACCCTGGTCTGAAACGATGATGACACCGCGTGAACCCGTCCGTATCCGGTTTCTCCCACATCCCATATCCCACATCCACTCGTGACGCTCGACTCACTTTCAGATTTTATCTCTGCTCTGGATGAAGCGGGTGAGCTCAAGCGCATAACTCACCCGGTTGCCGCCAGCCTCGAAGTCTGCGAAATCGCCGACCGCGTGATGAAACAACCCGGCGGCGGCAAAGCGCTCCTCTTCGAGAACGTCATCCGGCACGACGGCACGCGCTCGCCCTGGCCGGTCGCGATCAACCTGTTCGGCTCCATGCGACGCATGTCCATGGCCCTGGGCGTCGACAACCTCGATGACATCGGGAACCGCATAACGAGGCTCATGGACCTCAAGGTGCCCGATGGGCTCGTGGCCAAGCTTGGACTCATCCCGCGGCTGCTCGAGATCTCGAAGTTCCCGCCGCGCCACGCGAAAGGCACGCCGCCCTGCCAGGAAGTCGTCTGGCGCGGGAATGACATCGACGTGATGAAGCTTCCCATCCTCACCACGTGGCCCGAAGATGGCGGACCGTACATCACGCTGCCGATGGTCATCTCCGTCGACCCGAAGCGCGGCATCCGCAACGTCGGCATGTACCGCGTCCAGGTGCTCGGCCGGGACTCCCTCGCCATGCACTGGCAGCGACACAAGGTGGGCGCGGCGCATTGGCGTGAGATGGCCGAACGTGGCGAGAAGATGAAAGTGTGCATCGCGATTGGCGCCGATCCGGCTTCGGTCTATTCGGCGTCCGCACCACTGCCGCCCATGGTGGACGAGTTCATCTTCTCCGGTTTCCTCCGGCAGAAGCCCGTGCAGCTGGCGAAGGCCGTGACGAATGACCTCGATGTACCGGCCGAAGCGGAGTTCGTGATCGAGGGTGAAATCGATCCGGCTGAGCCCCTCGTAACCGAGGGCCCGTTCGGTGACCACACCGGCTTTTACTCCGAGGCTGATCTGTATCCGCGCGTGCAGATCACCGCGATCACGATGCGACGGACGCCGGTCTATGCCACTACCATCGTCGGCCGGCCTCCGATGGAGGATTACTACCTCGGCCACGCCACCGAACGAATCTTCCTGCCATTGCTCCGGCTTACGGTGCCGGAGATCGTCGATTATCACATGCCGGCCGAGGGGATCTTTCACAACCTCGTGTTCGTATCGATCGACAAGCAGTATCCGGGACAGGCGTACAAGGTGATGAACGCGATGTGGGGCGCCGGGCTGATGTCGCTCGCCAAGGTGCTGGTCGTCGTCGACAAGGAAGTCAACGTTCGCGATCCCCAGGAGGCATGGTGGGTCGCGCTCAACAACATCGACCCCCAGCGTGATACGCGCTTTTCCATGGGTCCGATCGATGTGCTCGATCATTCCAGTCGCGCGTTCACCTACGGCTCCAAGATGGGTATCGACGCTACCCGGAAGTGGCCCGAGGAAGGCTTCACGCGCGACTGGCCCCGTCGGATCGTGATGGACGACGCGACGAAGTCACGGGTCAATGCGATCTGGGCGAAGCTCGGCCTGGACGGGAGCGCGCGATGACCAGTGCGTCCGCGGGTCGCGAGGGCCAGACACTGGGCGGCGAGTCGCTGCTCATCCGGTATTTCAACTTCGTCAAGCTCCCTCACACCGTGTTCGCGTTGCCGTTTGCGCTGGTGGGGGCGACGCTGGCAAGCTACCGCGCGCCGGTCACGTGGCAGGCGTCAGGCTGGATCGTGCTCGCGTTCACCGCGGCCCGGTTTGCCGCGATGGGGTTCAACCGCATCGTCGACCGGGATATCGACGCGCGCAACCCGCGAACGGCGAGCAGGGAGATCCCGCGTGGCGCGCTGACGCTGGGACAGGCGACCATCGCCGTCGTGGCGGCGTCGCTGCTGTTCGTGTTCGCAGCTTTCAGGCTCAATCCGCTGTGCGGCTGGCTGTCGCCGGTCGCGTTAGGTTGGGTCCTCTTCTACAGCTACACCAAGCGGTTCACGCGGTGGTCGCACCTCGTGCTGGGGATGAGCCTGTCCATTGCGCCGGTGGGTGGCTACCTCGCCATATCGGGCCAGTGGAGCGAACCGTGGTGGATGCTGTTGGTGCTCGCGACGGCGGTGGCTTCGTGGGTCGCCGGCTTCGACATACTGTATGCCCTACAGGACACGGCGTTTGACCGCGACCAGGGGTTGCACTCGATCCCGGTGGCCTTTGGCGCCGAAGGCGCGGTGCGTATCAGCCAGCTGCTGCACGCGGTGACGGTCGTGTCGCTCGTGGCGGTCGGCATGGCGACGGGCGCTGGATGGTTGTACGCCGTCGGCGTGGTGGTGGCCGCCGGACTCCTGTTGTACGAACATTCGCTGGTGAAGCCGAATGACCTGAGCCGCCTTGACGCTGCGTTCTTCACGATGAACGGCGTGATCTCGATCGCGTTCTTTGTCTTCGTGTTGGCAGAACGACTCATGCGCCTGAATGACAGCGCAGTGTTGAGCGCGAGCCTGCGGTGACGACGGCACTGCCGCTGGTCGTCGCGATCACGGGTGCGTCAGGCGCGCCGTATTCCGTCAGGCTGCTGCAGGCACTCGCGGCTGCCGGTCAACCGTCGTGGTTGATCGTTTCGGAGCACGGTTTCCGGCTTCTCCAGACTGAGAGCGGTGTCGGCGACCTGAAGGCACTTCGCGACCGGGTTGGCGCGGTTGCCTGGGATGCCACCGTTCGCGTGTTCGACGATCGCGATCGCGGGGCGCTGCCGGCGTCCGGTTCGGTCCAGACAAAGGGCATGGTGATCTGCCCGTGCTCGATGGGCACCGTAGCGGCCATCGCGATGGGAACTTCCCGCTCGCTGGTGGAGCGCGCCGCGGATGTCGTGCTCAAGGAACGGCGAAAACTCGTCGTCGTCCCGCGCGAGACGCCCTACAGCGACATCCACCTCGAGAACATGCTGCGCCTGACGAGGGCGGGCGCGATCGTGCTCCCTGCGTCGCCCGGTTTCTATCACCGTCCAGAAAGCATCGAGGAGTTGGTCGACTTCGTCGTGGGACGGATCCTGGATCACGTCGGCGTCAAGAACGAGATGCCCCGTTGGTCCGACAGCGACTCGGCGTAGTCGGGGCGCTTGCCGTTGTCCGAGATCCGCCATCCGCCACCCGCCGTCCGAAGAATTGGCCTGATATCCGATACGCACGGCCTCGTTCGTCCCGAGGTGCACGGGGCGCTCGCCGCCGTCGAGATGATCCTTCACGCGGGCGATGTCGGCGGCGAGGAAGTGCTCGATGAACTCTCGACCATTGCGCCCGTGCACGCCGTGTCCGGCAACACCGATCCGCCTGGTGACAGGCGACTCCATCAGGCACTCGACATTTCTGTCGGCGGCTTCACGATCCACGTAAGTCACGGCCACGAACTCGGCGTCCCGAAGCCGGAGAAGTTGCTCATGGCGTACAACGCCCAGGTCATCGTCTTCGGTCACACGCACGAACCACTCGTGGTGAAGGCGGACGGCCGACTCGTCGTGAATCCCGGCGCTGCGGGACCCGCACGATTCGACATCAAGCCGAGCGTCGCTATCCTGGAGATCAAGAGCGGCTCAGCGGAAGTAGTCATCGTTCCAATCGGTTGATCCGCGAGACCCACGCAGTGAGCGGTTCATCCGCCATCCGCCAACCGCCAACCGCCATCGCCGACGAATGGCTCTGGGGCTGGGATCCGACCCCTGGCATCGTGTCGGTCTGGGCGGACGGGAGCGGACGGGCCACCATCTGGCGGCGCATCGGCGGCAAACTCGTTAGGGAACAGGAGCGCTTCCGCCCGTGGTTGCTGCTCGACCGGCTCGATGACCTGCAACACCTGGGCACGCGTCTCCAACCGGCTGGGACTGACGCCGGCGGCATCCGGTACCAGGAACTCGAGGGCAACGGCGAGCTGCGTTTCCTCGTCAGCGCAACTGACGCACAGACGCTGAGAAGGGCTGTCCTGCAAGGCGCTCGTCAACGGCTCGGCACTCGCCTGACGAACCTGCGTGAGCTCGGCCAGGACGCCATTCTGACCCTGCCGCCCGAAGAGCAGTACCTCGTGTCCAGCGGCCGGAATTACTTCCGCGACCTCACGTTCGACGACCTGCACCGGCTGCAGTTCGACCTCGAGACGCAAGGCCTCAACCCGCACGTCAACCGGATCTTCATGGTGTCGGTGCGCGATCCAGCGGGTGTGCTCACGGTCCTCGAGTCGAAGGGTGACACCGATGCGGACGAAGCGGCATTGATCCGCGAGCTGTCCGACGTGATTCGCGAGGCCGACCCCGATGTCATCGAGAACCACAACCTGCACGGTTTCGACCTCCCATTCCTGAATCGACGCGCCGAGATACTCGGCGTTCCGCTCGACTTTGGCCGGATCGGTTCACCTGGATTCCGGCAGCGCGCCGCGAGTCGTGGGATGACGCCTGAGACGGAAGGGCCGCGACGCGTCCGGTTCGTCATTCCCGGCCGCGAGCTTATCGACACGCTCGACGCGGTGTGGCGTTACGACTTCGCCACCCGCGAACTGCCCGGTCATGGGCTCAAGGCGGTCGCGCGCCACCTGGGCATTGCCGCGCCCGATCGGGAGATGATCCGCGGTGACCTGGTGTATGCCACATTCCTCGAGGACCCTGAGCGCGTTCGTCGCTATGCCACCGCCGATGTCGAGGAGGTGGCCGGGCTGGCCCGCTTGTTAGGCGGTTCGGCGTTCGCCCTGGCCCGCATGGCGCCACGCCGGTACGAGCGTCTCGCGGACGCCGGGGCCGCCACCGGCGTGATCGATCCGCTGCTCGTGCGTGCGTACCTGCACTCGGAGGCCGCACTCCCGGCGCATAACGCGACTCGCCAGGCGCCCCATACCGGCGCCGCCCTGCACCTGTTCGCGGCTGGTGTCGCCCAGCGCGTGGTCAAGGCCGACGTGGCCAGCCTGTACCCGTCGCTCATGCGTGCCTTCCGCATTGGCCCCTCGCGTGACTCCCTGGGCGCCATGATCACCATGGTCGATCGCCTGGTGGAGCTGCGGCTCGACGCCAAGGCCGCGGCACGTGCCGCCGAGCCGGGATCTGCGGACCGGTATCTCAACGAGGGCACGTCCGCGGCGATGAAGCTCGTGGTGAACTCGGCGTACGGCTACCTCGCCGCAGGCGGTGGCCTGACGCGATTCGCGGACGTGGACGCTGCGAACGAAGTGACGCGGCGTGGCCGCGAGACCCTCGCCCTCATCTGCCGGGAACTCGCGGCGCGGGGCGTGACCCTGCTCGAAGCCGACACGGATGGCGTGTACTTCGCGGTGCCTGCTTCCTGGACTGAGGAGGATGAACGACGCGTTGTCAGCGAGGTGGCCGCGCTGCTGCCACCCCTCGTTCAGCTCGAGTTCGAGGGGCGGTACCACGCCATGCTGTCGCACGAGCCCAAGAATTACGCGCTCCTGGGTTACGATGGTGCGCTCGTCCTGAAGGGCGTCGCATTCCGCTCCAGTCGCGCGGAGCCATTCGGTCAGGCATTCCTGCGC
>DATMBT010000370.1:0-5053 GCA_035559475.1 Gemmatimonadaceae bacterium | reverse complement strand
CCGCCGTCTGGGTTGGTTACCGGTTGGCAATAATCCTCGGCGCTTGAGCGTACGACAAACGCTGCCATGAACTTCGACGCGCTGTGGATTGTCGCTGACCGGGCACGAACGAGCCCACGACTCTCCCGCGAGGACGTTTCGTTCGTACGCGACGTCGTACCGGCCGAACTCGAGGCCTTCCCCGACCTCGCGTTACCGAAGCGATTCAGGCACCCGACAGGATTCTCAATTTCAGGAGCATCTGTCGGCACGTTCCTTCGTAGCGCTCTCCTCATCGCTGGACAGAAAGCGCTGGGGCGAAGGTTCGGTGGCTCCGAGTTCTATGAGCGCGTGGAGCGGGACCTCGCGTTCGGCATCATGCGCTCGAACTTTCATCTTGGCTATCCAAAGGGCACACACTGCTGCGTCCAGTGCACCCTCGCCGTGCTTCCAGTCCTGGACGCGGGCGCAATTCGCTACTTCGATTGCGGCGAGTTGTCAGAGAGTGTCAGGCGACTCGTCAGGCAGCGCCAGTGGCGATTTTCCAGGCCAGTCGACGGCCGGCTGGTTCGCTGGGCGCTGGGTGATGGTTGAATGAACCTCCTGGCCCAGATCTTCAACCTCGTTAGGCGTGTCGAGTGATCCCCTTGTGGCCCGCCGCCGGCGGCCGCAGGAGGGTTGCGGATGTAACCAACCGGCGCCGCAACAACTCACCTGCGACAAGCACCGCGGCGACGGCAAGGCCGAAGTCCTCAGGGATTCCGAGCTGTACGGCCGCGCTCGTGCCGACGACGGCCCAGGCAACCGGCAGGGCGACCAGCATCACGGGGATCTTTCCTTCCACCCAGAACATCAGTCCGAAGAAGAAGATGGTAGTGGGACACGGAGCACCAAATGAAGGCCCATTCGGGTAACCGTGGCCGAGTGCCGCTCCAAGTAGCGGATACCCCACCAGCGCATACGCAATCAACGCCCAGCCCATGACAGTCGACCCCTGACCGCGCGGCTCGAACTTCAGCCGGCTGCGAAGGACGCCAAGGGCGAGAAGCACGCCCGCCTGCACCAGGAAGAGCGCGCCGAACAACTGAGCGGCAGGGTTGATCCTTGCAAAGAAGCCCCAGTGATAAACAGCGCCGGACCAGATCCACAGGACAGCGAGACCGGCGGCAATGGCGCGGTGTTTCTTTTCCGACCGGCTGTACGCCGCTGCGACGAGCGCGATCGCAAGGCCCACCAGAAGTGCGGGCATGATGCCGATCGCGTCGTTATACCCTCGAAATACGTCGAGAAACTGTTCTCGCGAGAATGGCAGTTGCATGGGCACCTCCGTCTTCTGGACGTTCGGACGGCACGGCGCCAGGCGGTGTCGGGGTTCTCACCGCGGTCATGTCCGGGAACGAGTGGTGTTCGCCCCCGGCGTCATCAACGATTGATCGCCCCTGCGCGACGCAGTTCGAGCCCCGTCAGGCGCGTGACACCGGGGAAGGGCACGGTCGTTCCCTTGATCGCGAGCCAGAGCGACCGGTTGAACCCGTCCTCCTCAGCGACGTCCTCGAACCGGAAGTCCAGCACGGCGGCTTCGCGCGAACCCGGTCCCCCCTGCGGATTGCGCGCGTCGAGGCGCTGTTCGGGCACCAGCGCTACGTATGGACGCAGGTCGGGTGTGGTGTTCCAGATCTCCCGTAACGGGCGGCCGTAGAAGTCGAATTGCGATAACTGGCCGAGCCCGAGAATGTCTTCCATCGTGGCGATGACGTCGGTGGTGTTTGTCCACCGATGAACGGTTCCCGGCCGGGTCCAGGGTGATATGACCAGCAACACCGAACGGTGTGAGTCCACGTGATCAGGCCCGTTCTGCGCATCGTCCTCCAGCACGAAAAACGCGGTGCTGCGCCAGAACGGCGACCGCGACACCGCTTCCACCATGCGTCCCAGCGCCAGGTCGTTGTCGGCCATGTACGCGGCCGGGGTCAGCTCGTTCTCACGCGCGCCCATGGTGTGATCGTTAGGCAGGCGCACGATCTGCAGTCGGGGCATCTGCCCCGCAGATACCCAGCCCTGGAGCGCGCGCAACCATACATCAGCCCGTCGCTGGTCGGGAATGCGAAGGTCATAGGAGGGGAACGCGGAATCGGTGTGCGCCTCGAGGAACGGCTTCAGCCCGCGATATCCCGAGGGAACGCGATCGCCGGCATTCACGTATTCCGGCATCACGAACTCGCCGAAGTTGCGGAAGGTCACGCCTTTCGCCTGCGCGAGGTTCCAGATGTATCCGCTTGCCGGCTCAGCGACGTCATCGCCGTCCGGGGGCCGAATCCCGCGATTGGTACCCTCGTAGTCGTATTGGCGTCCCTTCTCGCCGTAATTCGACGGCACGGTTTTCTGCAGGTAATCGGTCGTATAGGCCGCCATGCTCCAGTTGTGGCCGTCCGGGCTCACCTCGGCGTTCACGAAGAACCGATCGAATAGCCCGAAGCGTTCGGCCAACGCATGGTGGTTGGGACTCACGCGTCGCGGAAAGAATACGAGCGACGTGTCACCATCTCCGCCGGACAGGTCGCCCAGCACCTGGTCGTAGGTGCGATTCTCCTTGATGACGTAGATGACGTGCTCGATGGGCGGATACTGGAACGGTGTGCGAGTGCGATCCCAGTTGTTCGCGCGGGCCACGCGGGCGCTGAGTGGGGCCAGCTCGGTGGGCGTCGCACGCGCCGCGGTCGAAATGGTCAGCGTCGAGGCGATCTGGTCCAGCGTATATCCGCCCGGCTTGCGTTCGCGCGCCGGACCCGGCCCGGTGAGTGCATTCTGTGCCGTGCCCCGACCCTTGGCGTTGGTCACCCATAACGAGTCGCCCGAAACGACTACGCCGGTCGGGTACCAGCCGGTGGGGATACGGCCCGCGATGCGATCGTCCCCGGTCGCGGACTGGATGCCGGCGGTACGCGCACCAAGGTCGAAAATGGCGATGGCGTTGTTGTCCGCCTCCGCCACGTAGAGGCGGCTTCCATCGGCGGAGAGCGCGAGCGCGTTAGGCGTGCTTCCTTCCGATGGTCCCGCCGGCGCCGGATCCGGAAGGTCGGTCAGGACGCGGCTGTTGCGCGTATCGACGACCGTGATGCGATCGGTGCTGCCGGACGTCACGAAGAGGCGCGTACCAGCGCGATTGAGCAGCATGGATGACGGGTGCCGGGCGACTTCGATCCGGCGCGCCGGAACGAGACGCCACGACGCGTCGAAGCGGAACGTATGAATCTCGTCGCCGCCCCACGAGGAGACATACACGGTTCCATCCGGACCGGTCACGACGCCGTACGGATAGCGTCCAGCGGCGACACGCTGCGTGACGCTGCCTGACGAGACATCGATGACCGCGAGCGAATCCGCCAGGTTTTCCGCCACGAGGAGGTAGCCACCGTTCGTGGTGACGGCCAGCCCTGCCGCGTAGCGCGCGCCGGAGCGATTCGGGTCAGGCTTGATGGCAAGAATGATCGAGTCCCGCAGTCTCGCCGCGCCTGATGTCCAGTCGTATCGGTAGACAACGTCCTGATTGCCGCCTGACGCGTAGAGCGTGCGCCCGTCTGGTGCAAAGGCGATACCAACGAAAGCCGCTTCCTGCCGAACGCTCTGGAGCACGGCACCAGTGTGCCGGTCAATCACCTGGATGCCCTGGTCACGCCAGCCGCTGTGCAGCAGCACGAGTCGATCGCGCTCGGGCGCTTCGATGAGGTTGAGCGGAAATTGGCCGATGTCATGGAGTGCGCCGTCAGGGTCGAGACGCACCCCGGTCGGAAGCAGGCCGCGCTGGCCCGACATCTCGTCAGCAGCGGCTTCTGATTGAGGCGTCGAAGGTTGGCAGGCGCTGTTGAGCGTGAGCGCCAGGATGAGCGCAGGCGCAACAAAGGCGAAAGGATTGGGCATGCCCGAGTATAGTTAATCCGGGTGCGGGCGCGAGGAGCTGTCACGCAGGCGTTACCTTGCGGCTGGGTACGCAGCTACTGACAAGGGGGATCGCAGTGGATGAGGGCACCACCCGCATCGAGACATTCAGCGATGGCGTCTTTGCGATCGCGATTACCCTGCTGATCCTCGAAGTGCGTCTTCAGCACGTCGGAAGTGAAGGGAGCCTGTCGACGTCCCTGATCACGCTCTGGCCGTATTATCTCGCGTTCGCGCTCAGCTTCTTCGTCATCCTGGTCACGTGGATTGCCCATCACGACCTGATGCGATTGGTGCGTACGACCACTCGTCCACTGCAGCTCGCGAACGGCCTTGCACTCTTCTATGTCACGTTCATCCCGTTCCCAACCGCGGTGCTGGCGGCCCACCTGGACGGAGCGGACATCAGGACTGCGGTGGCCTTCTACTGTGGAACGTTCGTAATGGGCAGCTTTGCATTCAACCTGCTCGTCGAGACGATCGTCCGCGGTAACCTGCTTCGTCCGGAGGTCGATGTCGGCACTATCGCGCGACTCCGTCGGGGCTACCACATCACCTTCATGGTCTATCTCGGCGCGACGTTCCTGGCGCTCGTGGCGCCATGGGTGGCGCTCGTGGTCAATGTCGGAGTGCGTCTGCTGATCCTCAGCGCGCTGCCAATGCGGGCGGTGGCGAGTCCGAAGGCCACTCCCTGAGTCAGTAGTCCTGTCCATGGCTGAAAACGCCAATAACCGACTGGAAGCGCTCAGCGATGGCGTGTTCGCCATCGCGATGACCCTGCTGGTCATCGAAGTCAGGCCCCCGGTCACGGACACCATCGCCACCACAGCCGACTTCTGGCAGGCGCTGGCGCACGTGATACCGGCCATCGGCGCGTTCATCCTGAGCTTCATCATCATCTTTATCACGTGGGTGAACCACCACGGCGCGATCAACCTGATCCCACGGACGTCGGCGTCCTTCATCTTTGCCAACGGGCTGCTTCTGCTGACCGTCGCGTTCATTCCGTTCCCCACGGCACTCCTGGGCGAGTTCGTACTGACTGATCACGCCGCACCGGCAGTCGTGCTGTACAATGTCGTGCTTGCGTTCCAGGCTCTCGCATGGATCCTGTTCAGTCGAACGGCACTGATAAACA
>DATMBT010000369.1:0-5061 GCA_035559475.1 Gemmatimonadaceae bacterium | reverse complement strand
TTGTCGTGGTACGACCAAGGTCGGCCACCCGAATGCAGCAACGCGCGTGATCGTGCGCGAGACGGCGGAAGTACCTGCCGGTTTTCGTCTCGCTCGGGAGGCACTCATGACTGCATTCATCGACTCTTTCAGCGCTTACCTGACGCCGCAGGTCACGGAGCGGATTGGATCCGCCACGGGCATAGACCCGAAACTCGTCAGGAAAGGACTGGGGATCATCGGGCCGCTGGTCGTCTCTGTCGCGGCCAGGGCGGCGAGATCCCCGGGCGGATTGCAGGGCCTGCTCAACCTTGTGCCCGCAGGTTTCGATCCCGCTTCTGGCATCGAGAGTGTCGTCAGGTCGGCGCGGGATCCGCGGGCATCGGCCGGTATGCTGCGTGGCGTGTTCGGCTCCGGCGTCAGTGCCATCAGCAACACGCTCACGAGGACACTTGGCGTTGACGCGACAGCACTGTTGCGCATCGGTACCCCGCTCATGTTAGGCGCGATCGCGCACCGGATCGCGGAGGGCGGAATTGAGGAGAGCGCGATCGCACGGCAACTGCACGATGAGCAGCGGGCCTTCCAGGCACGCGGTGACGAGGTCGCGCGCGCAGTGCAGGACGCACAGGCCGCCGGTGATGAGGCCAACTCGATGCGACAGAAGTATACGCCTCACGAGTGGGCGACGGCTCGTCTCGCGCCGATCGCCGCGGCGCAGGTCGTCATGATGGCGTCTCCGTCCGGTATCGTGGGTGTGGTGGGTGAACTGGCGTCCGCGGCGAACGAGATCAAGCGCGCCAGGGTCGGCGCGATTCCCACATCGCTCGTCAACGTCCTCTTCGATGGCGAGATCTCGAAAGAGGAGGTCATGGCACTCAAGGACCGCGAGGTGGCCCTCACCGTAGTGAAGGAGGGTGTTGCCGCCGTGAAGGCGAACACGCCAGGCGAGGCGAAGTCGTTCGGCAACCTGCTCGTGGACATCGCCGTGAAGACCGCCGAGGCAAGCAAGGAAGGAGGTTTCCTCGGGATCGGCGGGACGCGCGTGACGAAGGAAGAGCAGGCCGCTATCGACGCGATCAAGACGGCGGCTGGTTAGGGTACCGGGCTGCGGGGTCGGGACCTACGCTGTGTAATGCCCTGGGAGCACGCCTGACGAGAGCACCAGGTCGATCTCCTCTACCGTCATGGGCCGGCCGAACAGGAAGCCCTGCGCCGAGTCGCACCCCAGGTCACGCAACTGCTGCTGCTGGTGCGTGTCCTCGACGCCCTCGGCGATCGTGCGCAGCGAAAGCAGCTTGGCCAGGGAGATGATCGTGCGTACCAGGGCCGTGTCGTGCTCTCCCTGGTGCATCCGGTGCAGGAACGACCGGTCGATCTTGAGGATGTCCACCGGAAACTGCTGAAGGTGCGACAGCGACGAATACCCGGTGCCGAAATCGTCGATCGCGATCCGGACGCCGACTTTTTTCAGCTCCTGCAGGCGCGCCCGCGCCGCCCCCGACTCCTTCATGATCACTGACTCAGTCATCTCCAGGATGAGGCACGTCGGTGACAGGCCGCTCTCCTTCAGCGCGGCCTCGACGTCGAGCGCGAGGGCATCGTCCTGGAGCTGGCGGACCGAGAGGTTGACCGTCACCGTGATCGGCGAATCCGGGTGCCGCGTGTTCCATGCGCTCGCCTGCTGGCACGCCGTGCGCAGCACCCAGCGGCCTAACGCGAGTACGAGACCCGACTCTTCGGCTACTGGCACGAACGTCGTCGGCGGAATGACGCCACGCTCGGGGTGCGTCCATCGCAGCAAGGCTTCGAAGCCGATGACCTTGTCCGACATCATGTCCACGATCGGCTGGTACGCGAGGCTGATCTGCGACTGCTGCTGGCTCGCGTCCTCAAAACGCGGGTACGTCCCGGTCTTCGCGAGCCCGGGACGGTGCGCGAGCTGGCACCGCTCGATCGCGGCGCGGAGGTCAGCCTCAAGTGTCACCTTGTCCACCAGCGCGGCGTGCATGCCGGGGTCGTACACGACCCACCGTCCCCGCGAGCGGTTTTTTGCTTCGTAAAGCGCAACGTCTGCATTCCGCAGCAATTCCTCGCGGTCCTGGGCGCTGCCCTGCAAAGCGATGCCGATGCTCGCGCCAACGGTCACCGAACGACCGGGGTCCGTTTCCACGGGCTTCGCCAGCGCGTTCACGATACGCTGGGCTGCGACTTCGGGGCCTTCGTCCTGGTTGACGCGTTCCAGCAGCACCGCGAATTCATCGCCGCCTAACCTCGAAACGGTGTCACACCCGCGCGTGGCATTCAGCAGGGTTGACGCGACCCGCTGCAGCACCCGGTCGCCCGCGGCATGTCCCTGCGTGTCGTTGATGGTTTTGAAGTCATCGAGGTCGATGAACAGGACGCCGATGCGCTCCGCCTCGCGGGACGCGCGGGACAGTGCATGGTCTACGCGATCGCTGAAGAGCGCGCGGTTCGCGAGCCCGGTCAGCGAGTCATGGAAGGCCTGGTGAAGCAGCTCTGCCTCGAGTGCCTTTCGTTCGGAGATGTCCTGCACGACGGCCGTGAGGCCAAGGGAACGGTCACCCTCGGCGTGGGACAACAGGAGCGCTCCCCAACGCAGTTCCCCGTCCGGGCGCACGAAACGCGCCTCGCGGGTGGAGCTGCCACTGGCCTCCGAACCCACTTCCGCCACCAGCGCGATGATCGTCTCAGCGTCCTCGGCGACGGAAAACTCACGGATCGGCCGCCCCACAAGCTCTGAAAAGGGGCGCCCGAGGAAGCGCTCAAAGGCCGAGTTGCTGTCGACAATCCTCGAGTGCTGATCGAGACGGGCGATTCCCAGGGCCGAGTGCTCGAAAACCGCCCTCAACCAGAGGGCCTGGTCGGGCGGTGGGGCCGGTCTTTCCCGGATTACCTTATCCGAGCGCCGCCTCTTCGTTTGCGTCGGCTTGCGAGTAGGCTTACGAGGCATCGGGGGTCTGACGTGAGACCGGGGCGGGCTCGTAAGTGGACGCCCCGCAAGGCCGTAGAGTCACACGCCAGACCGGCTAGGGAGGCAGTCATTTCCTCAAGGACTGACGGCCCATCCCGTCAACGAGCTCCGCGTGAAAAGGCGCCCGGGAGGGCGTCCCCGGGGGGGTCTGTGACGTTAGGTGTCGTACGGTTAACGCACTTTGGATTATCCCCGCGGTCAAGCTGCCGGGTCCGTTTCGGCACGTTTGTTAGACCAAAGTCCAATGTGACCTTTGCCCTCGAAAGGGCAGCCTACTCAACCGTCGTTCACCCTAATTAAGGGTGCTTGCCTGTCCCACTTCAGGCAGGGTCCGCCAGGCACTGGCGTCTCACCGATCACGGGAGTAGTGGTAGGGGAGGACCGTGAACCACCCGCTCTGAACAGGCACCGGGTTGTTGTCACGCACAAGGGACGTGGCCGGCGCGTTGCTGATGCTGCCTAACGAAAATGATTTCAGCAGTCCCTACCGTTACGGTTGTCGACGACGATGATTCCGTTCGTCGTGCGCTGACCCGGCTGCTCACCACGAGCGGCTACCTGGTTCGAAGCTTCTCCTCGGCCACTGACCTTCTGGCGGACGCCACCCCGCGACTCCCCGGCCCGGGGTGCCTGCTTCTCGACGTGCGATTGCCCGGCCTCGGAGGCCTGGAGCTCCACCAGGTGCTCAAGAAGTCGGGCACCGAAAGCGCGGTCGTGTTCATGACCGGGCACGGTGACGTGCTCACGGGTGTGAAGGCCATGAAGGGCGGCGCCGTCGACTTCCTCCTCAAGCCGTTCAGCGACGAGGAGTTGCTGGATGCCGTGGGCCGCGCCATCGTGCGCGACGGGAACCTCCGGGCAACGCAGATGGAGGTGAAGGAACTCACGTACCGTGCCTCGCGGCTCACGCGTCGCGAGCGCGAGGTGTGCTTCCTGGTGGTGTCAGGCCGGCTGAACAAGCAGATCGCGGCTGCGTTAGGCACCACGGAAAAGACGGTCAAGGTGCACCGGTCGCGGGTGATGGCGAAGATGCAGGCGCATTCGCTGGCGGAACTCGTGCGGTTCGTGGAGTTCCTGAAGCGTGCGCCGCGCGGAGAGGGTGGGCGGGGCTTCGCTCCGCCGGATGACCGGATCCAGCGCCAGGCCTGACGGCCCGGCGATGGGGATCGAGGGCATGGGCCGACCCCTCACGTCGTGACAGCCGCGGCGACCGTGCGAACTCCGGTCGTGACGGCCGCGCCGGGAATCTGGCCATCGGTCCGGATCGCGCTGGCCGTTGGGGTTGCGTACTACCTGGGCGCGAAGGTCGGCTTCCTCCTCACGCCGACGCCGCAGCCAGTGTCCACGCTGTGGCCACCTAACGCCATCCTCCTCGGGGCCCTGCTGCTGGCTCCGCTGCGGTTGTGGCCGGTGGTCCTGTTGTCCGCGCTGCCCGTCCACGTCGCGTCCGAGCTGCAGAGCGGCGTCCCTCTCCCGATGGTGCTCGGGTGGTACGTGAGCAACTGCAGCGAGGCCCTGATCGGCGCCGGGCTCATGCGGATGCTGATTGATGAACCGATCGAGCTCGATACCTCCAGGCGCGTCAGGATCTTCGTCGTGTTCGCGGCGCTGCTGGCGCCGCTGCTCTCATCGTTCATGGACGCGGGGTTCGTGAAGTGGCTGGAGTGGGGGAGCGGTACGTACTGGGACGTCTGGCGCAGCCGGTTCCTCTCCAATGTGCTTGCGATTCTCGCCATCGTGCCGGTGATGGTGACCTGGGGCAATCGGGGCATCAGGTCGCTCGCGTCGGTCTCCCGGAGCCGGATCCTCGAGGCCGTCCTGCTCATGTCGGCGCTCTTTGTCGTCAGTGTGACGGTCTTCGCAGGTCCTGCGTGGGGATTCCAGACCTGGCCCATCCTGATCTTCGCCCCGATGCCCTTCCTGCTCTGGGCTGCGGTGCGATTCGGGCCGGCAGGGACGAGTGCGTGCCTGCTCGTGTTCTCGTTGTTGTCCGTGTGGGGCGCCATTCATGGCCAGGGTCCATTCGTGGGGCAGCCGATGAGTAGCAACGTGCTCCCGCTGCAGCTGTTCCTGATCGTGACGTACAT
>DATMBT010000368.1:0-4194 GCA_035559475.1 Gemmatimonadaceae bacterium | reverse complement strand
CCCTTATCGTCAATCGCACCGCGACCGTAGACATAGCCGTCGAGGATCTCGCCACCAAACGGATTCGTGGTCCACCGCTCTCGCTCTACCCCAACGACGTCCATGTGGGCCATCATCATGACGGGCCGACCGACTTTGGGGGAGCTCTTCAGCCGCGCGACGAGCGCCGCACGACCGGGCGCGGGTTCGAGGAGCGTCGTCTGGATGCCCGCACCGCGCAGGACGTCGTCCAGGTAGCGCGCGACGCCCAGCTCCCGCCCGGGCGGATTGACGGTGTCCATGCGAATGAGCGCCTGGAGGTGCGCGATGCACTCCCAGAGCGCGCCTTCCCAGTCAATTGCTTCGGCCACGGTGCCCGTGTGCGTGGTCAGTGGAAGCTCCGTCAATGGCTTAACCGCGTCCCGAACGGTACGTCCTCGTTTCCATATGCGGCAGGGGAGGCGGGCGGGAGCTTACCCGGCGTTACCATTGAGCGTGGCTCGCGGTACGTTCGCCTCGCCGCGCACCTCGCCGCTTTCAGTACGTGTCGCGAAACCAAAGGGAATGTCCGGTCGGTCTGACCTCGAAGCAACTTTTCTGCAAAACCTGCCGGTCATCGACCGCGCCACCGCCCAGGTGGCTCGGCGACACGGGTTCATGCCTGACGACACGGCCGAACTGACCTCGTGGGTGAAGCTGCGGATCATCGAGGACGACTACGCTGCGCTGCGGAAGTTTCGCGGCGAAAGTTCGATCTCCACGTACCTGACGGTCGTGGTCGCGATGCTGGTCCGTGACTATTGCGCACAGAAATGGGGTCGCTGGCGACCATCGGCCTGCGCGCGACGACTTGGCGAGGTGGCGACGCGACTCGAGACGCTCGTGCGCCGGAACGGGTTGCCGCTCCAGCAAGCCGGCGAGCTGCTCCGCACTGCCGGCCTCACCACGTCCTCGGACCTCCAGTTGTCAGAACTCCTCGCCCGGATGCCGACGCGGCGTCCGCTGCGACCGGTAGAAGTCGACTCCGAGAAGCTCATGTACGTGGCGACGTTGAACTCCGCGGACTCGGCCCTCGTTCGGACGGAAATTGATGAGCATCGAGAGCAGTACCGTCAGATTGTTGAAGAAGCGATCAACAAACTGTCGATCGAGGACCGACTCATCGTCAGGCTTCGTTTCTGGGAAGGCTTGAGCGTCGCCGACATCGCTCGCGGGCTCAAGCTCGAGCAGAAACCGCTGTACCGACGACTGGACCGTTTACTCGCCGAACTGCACAGCGCGCTCACAAAGGCGGGCATCCGGCCGGGCAACCTCGAGGAACTTCTTGACGAGTCTGCCTGATGGGAACGCACCGTCGCGAGAATTCCCACGGCAGGACCCATCTAATGAACTGTGGTAACAGAACGTAAATGACGACCAACCCTGACGTGGATGCCGAGCGCCTGGCGGCGCTGATCGAAGGCCGACTACCGCCTGACGAGCGGGAAAGGGTGCTTGCCGCCATCGACAAGTCCTCCGGCCTGCGAGACGCATACGCTGACGCACTGGCCGCGCTGGGTGCCATGACTCCGCCTGCAGTACGCGAAGTCCCGCGCTGGAATTTCCTTGCGTCGTTGACGCCTTTACAGAAGCTGGAGGTTGCCGCAGCCGCGGTCGTCCTCATCGCGATCTCACCAACGGTGTTTCGCCAGCTAGTTCCCCGTGGCGTTCCTGACACCCATGATGCAATTGCTTCACTGATCATCAGCGACGGCGCGGCAAACAGCGTCCTCAACCAGCCGGTGTGGGGCGTCACTCGCGGTGATGGCGAGAACACGTTGGCGCCTGGCGCGAGGGGCATTCGGGTTGGTGCCGCTATTGCCTCGTACGAGCTGAGACGGAGCATGGGAGATTCATTGTCGGCGGCTGGAGCGCTCGAAGTGGCCTCGTTACTCGAATCCGCTCCCGGCGGCGCTATCGCGGCCAACGCGTGGCGCGCGTTGAGCAGTGCGAGCGACATTGCCGGCAGTTCAGTGAGCGAGGCCCGGCGCCTGGCCGAGCGGGTCGCGGGTACAGAGCGCGTCCGCCTGGGCGCCTGGCTTCAGGGCGCCCGATTCGCCTCGGCGGCGTCCGACACAGTGTTCATCTCTGACAGGACCGCTCGCTCGGTTGCCAAGGCCGCGATCGCGATGGACGAGCGGGCCGAAACCGAATTTGCGGCCCACCAGTTCGAGAAGATCGTCAGCGCGCGTCCCCGCGACTGGGCTGGTACGACCACCGCGGTTGAGGAACTGCTTCGGCTGCTCGGCGCTCGCTGACCCGCGAAGCCCGCTGGTGGTATCGGCTCGCCACGTATTACCCCAACGTTCCCCTTAGCCGCACGCCGTGCCGTGGAAGCCGATACCGACCAAACCAGGGTCTATCGACTTCAGATGGACAGTCGTTGGGGATTTCTCACCAGTCCTGAACGTCAGGCGATCCTGCTGCTGATGAACTCGCGCAGGCGATCGGCGGCAACACGTTCCTGGACCAGTGTATCGCGGTCTCGCACCGTGACCGTCTGGTCCTGGATGGTCTGCCCGTCAATCGTCAGGCAGAATGGGGTGCCCACCTCGTCCTGGCGCCGGTAACGACGCCCGATCGCCCCGGACTCGTCGTAGAACACCGGGAAATGCGGACGCAGGTCTGCCGCCAGTTTCTCCGCGAACTCTGGCATGCCGTCCTTCTTCACCAGCGGAAAGATTCCCGCCTTGATGGGCGCCAGTGAGGGAAGGAGGCGGAGCACCACACGTCCTTCGTCTTCGCCCTCCACCGCCTCCTCGCGATAGCCGTTGACGAGGACTGCCAGCAGCGTGCGGTCAGCGCCCACCGAGGTCTCGATCACGTACGGCACATAACGACGGTTCGCGGGCTGGTCGAGGTACTCAAGGCGTTTACCGGAGGCCTGCTGGTGCTGCGTGAGGTCGAAGTCGCCGCGATGATGCACGCCTTCGATTTCCTGGAAGCCAAGACCTCCGCCAAAGTCGAACTGCACGTCGAACGCCGCGCGCGCGTAGTGCGCCAGTTCCTTCTCGGTGTGCGCGTGGAACTTCAGCCTGTCCTGTTGGAGTCCCAGTGACAGGTGCCATTGCAACCGCTGCTCCTTCCAGTACTCGAACCACTCCATGTCGGTCCGGCCGCCTGACGGCTGCTGCGGGTCCACAAAGAACTGCATCTCCATCTGTTCGAACTCACGCGTGCGAAAAATGAAGTTCCCGGGCGTGATCTCATTGCGAAACGCCTTGCCGATCTGCGCGATGCCGAAGGGAACCTTCTGCCGCGTGGCCTGCTGGACGTTCAGGAAGTTGACGTAGATGCCCTGCGCCGTCTCGGGACGGAGGTACACCACGGCCGCGCTATCCTCGACGGGCCCCATGAACGTCTTGAACATGAGGTTGAAGAGGCGTGGCTCGGTCAGCTGGCAGTCGGTATGCTCTCCCGGCTTCTTGCTGGGTTTCCGCGGACATTGCGCGTCACCGATCTGGTCGGCGCGGAAACGCGCCTTGCACGCCTTGCAGTCCACGAGCGGATCGGTGAACCCGGCGACGTGACCGCTCGCTTCCCACACCTTCGGGTGCATGAGGATTGCCGCGTCGAGCCCCTCGATGTCGTCCCGGGCCCGGACCATCGCATTCCACCAGCGATCCTTCAGGTTCTTCTTCAACTCGACGCCTAACGGGCCGTAGTCCCACACCGACCCCGTCCCGCCGTACACCTCGGACGACTGGAAAATGAAGCCGCGGCGTTTGCTGAGGGATACGAGCTTGTCGAAGACGTCGGGGAACATGGGCGGGTTAGCGGGCAAACGGGCAGACGGGCAGACGGGAAATCATAACCTAGCCAGTAAGCCGGTGGCTGGGACCTGCCCGACTACCCGCTTGCCCGTTTACCCGTTTACCCGACGCTCTACATGTCGAGATCCCGGCTCACTCCGGGAGTTTCCGGCGGGGGCATCCCCTTGAGCCGCGACACGATCCGCTCTCCATGGTAGCGGCCGTTTTCTATGAAAACCTTGTTCGCGTCAAAGCCCGCGATGACCACGCCTGCGATGAACAGCCCGGGGACACTGGTCTCGAGCGTCGCCGGGTCATGCCTCGGTATCCCGGTCTTCGGGTCGATCGGGACGCCCGTCGCCTTGAGCAGGTCCACATTCGGGGAAAAGCCCGTCAGCAGGTACACGTGATCGGCGTGAATCTC
>DATMBT010000367.1:0-4614 GCA_035559475.1 Gemmatimonadaceae bacterium | reverse complement strand
GTTGCACCAGTCCCTTCAGGAGCGCACCCACCGGCGCGGCGGCGGCGCCTTCGACCACCAGCTTGCACCGCTCCATCACCCAGATCAACGCCTCGAAGATCTCGCGATCGGGCAGCGCGACTACGTCATCGACGAAACGCTGCACGACCGAGAAGTTCAACTCACCAACGCGTTTGACGCGCAGGCCGTCGATGATGGTCCGGCAATCGATGGTCTCGAGTTTTCCGGACGCGACGCTCTGCTGCATTGCCGGTCCGTCGGACGATTCGACACCGATGACCTTGATGCGCGGGTTGAAACTCTTGGCCGCCATGGAGACGCCGGCAATTAGCCCACCGCCTCCGATCGGGACGATGATCGCGTCAACTTCCGGCCAGTCCTGCACGATCTCCAGGCCTAACGTGCCCTGGCCGGCGATAAGCTCTGCGTCATCGAACGGATGGACGTATGTCAGGCCTTCGGTACGAACGAGTTCCTTCGCCTTCTCATTGGCCTCGTCCCAGATCGTGCCGTGCAGCACCACTTCGGCACCGTAACCTTTTGTAGCCGCGATCTTGGCCGGCGTGGCGTTTTCCGCCATGCACACCACGGCTCGGATCCCATGCAGCCTGGCCGCCAGCGCCACGCCCTGCGCATGGTTGCCGGCGGATGAACAGACCACGCCGCGGCGTTTCTGCTCCTCCGGCATGAGCGCGAACTTGTTCAGCGGCCCGCGGATCTTGTACGACCCCACGCGCTGGAACATCTCCGCCTTCATCCGGATGTCGAAGCCCGTGCGTTCGCTGAGCTGGGCGGACGTCAGGAGCGGCGTGCGCTTGATATTCGCGTCGATGCGGGCGCGCGCGGCCTCGAAGTCGGCGATAGTCAGAGTGAGCATGCTGCCAGCGAGTAAGGTGATGATTCACCAGCTGGATATGGGACGTGGGAGGTGGGAGGAGCCAGATCACCGCGGATATCGCTGTCCATCGGTTTCTCCCACATCCCACATCTCACATCCACTACATGACCGGGCCGAGGATGCGATCCAACTCCGCCTTTATTGCATCGAGTTCTTTCTTCAGCACTGCATAACGCTCGATCGCGTCACGCCCGATCTTCTGGTCGGCGCCTCCCGTCATGCTGGCGAGGTACGTGATGTGCGCCTGGATACCGGGCCTCCCGTAACGAACCGGCTCGGATTCCACCTTGGCGGCAACAGCCTGCACCTTCGCCAGCGTATCGGCTCCCGCTCCGGTCGCGTTGGCCAGCCGCGATGACGCGGTCTGGATCCTCGTGCGCACGCGCCCGACCTCGGCGACCATCTCGCGCATCTTCAGGTTGTGATCGTACTGCTCCCTGAGATCCGCCACGGTCATTCCCTCGGCGGCAAGCCTCGGGTCCATCAGCACGTTGAGCGCCGTGGTCATGGTTGCGCCATCGACGGTCAAGCGGGCCTGGTACTGGCCCGGCGGCGCGACAAGGGACGACGAATGACGCACGTCCCAGACGAACCGGTTGTGGCCCGCGGACTTTGTCACGCGTGGGGGCGGTGCGCCTCCTCGCCCACGACCGGGCTGCTGGTCCGGATCGTCAGCACCAGCCGCGCCGCCACCACCACCTCGTCCGCCACGGCCACCACGACCCGCAGCAGTGGCCATGTCACTGTTGTAGCTGTTCACCACCGCGCCCGACGCATCAAGGATGTCGATCTTCACCTGGCCCGCTGGTTCCGAGGGCAGGTAATACTCGACCATGGGGCCGAGGATGTTGGCGCCGTCACGCGTGCGATACCCATCGCGAGTCGAGTAGAGATGCGTGGTGTTGGGCGTGAGTTGCGGCGTGATCTGGTGCAGCGCCGAGACGTTGTCGAGGATCCACACTGCACGTCCCTGCGTGGCGACGATCAGGTCCTTCCTGTACACGCGAATGTCATTGATCGGCACGTGCGGCATGTTCTGCCGGAACGGCTGCCAATGCGCGCCGTTGTCGAAGGAGATGAACATGCCGAACTCGGTGCCGGCGTAGAGCAGTCCTTCACGACTCGGGTCCTCACGCACGACGCGCGTCGGCCAGTCCGCGGGAATGCCGTTCTTTCCGTCGGTGAGGCGCGTCCACGTGCGCCCATAGTCATCGGTCTTGTAGAGGTACGGGGCATAGTCGCCTAACAAGTACCGGTACACGGCGAAGTATGCCGACCCGCGACGATGCGGCGAGGCGTCGATCCATGCCACGCGACCGCCAGGCTCGAGGTCCTTCGGCGTGACGTTGGTCCACGTCTTTCCGTTGTCACGCGTGAGGTAGAAGGGGCCGTCGTTGGAACCGGTCCAGATCACGCCCGCCTCGTTCGGCGACTCGGTGATCGCGTACAGCGTGCTGTAGAACTCCTCACCGGTCACGTCGCGCGTGATCGGCTCACCGCTCCCGCGCTGCGCCTGGGGCGGGTTCCACGTCAGGTCGGGCGAGATCGTTTCCCACGTCACGCCCTTGTCGCGCGTGCGGTGCAGTTTCTGCGACCCGTAATACACGATGTTCGGGTCGTGCGGCGACGTCGCCATCGGCGTCGTGCGCTGGAATCGCAGGATCAGGTCCTTGCCGTCGTTGCCGTACAGCGACTGGGCACCAACCCAGTAACTGCGCGTCTGGCCGGTGGCCATGCTCATGTACTCGAACTGTCCCTTGCAATTGCCGTAGACGATGTTCGGGTCCGTCGGGTGCGGGATGATCGGGCCCGTTTCGCATCCCGGACCATCGCGCCACGCGGTCAGGTCATACGGCGTCGCGATGCTCGACATGATGGTCGTCGAGTTGTCCTGCTGTGCGCCATACAGCTTGTACGGGAACGCGTTGTCCATCCAGAGTCCGTAGATCTCGGACGTCACCTGGTTCATCTGTGTGGACCAGGTCCTGCCACCATCGAATGACACATTTGCGCCGCCGTCATTCGACTGGATCATCGTGTTCCCGTCATTGGGATTGATCCAGATGTCGTGGTTGTCGCCGTGGGGCGTGCGCATCGACACCATCGTCCGCCCGCCGTCCGTCGACTTGAAGAAACCCTCGGCGCCGGCATACACGACGTCGGCGTTGGTCGGGTCGGCGCCTAACGTGGTGTAGTAGAACGGACGCTGCACCAGCGCCGGCGTGGCATTCACCTGCGTCCAGTTGAGTCCTGCGTCATCCGAGCGGTACAGGCCGCCGCCCGGTTTTGCCTCAACCAGGGCGTACACACGGGCCGGGTTCGCTGCTGTCACGGCGAGGTTGGCCTTGCCGATCAGCTCCGATGGCAGGCCGGCCCTGACGCGCGTCCAGGTGTCGCCACCATCGGTGCTGCGGAACATGCCACCTTCACGCGAGCCGCTGATGATCGACCACGGCTTGCGCTCGATGCGATTCATCCAGGTGTACACGACGCTGGGATTGCCCGGCTGCAGCTCGACGTCCATGGCGCCCGTGCTGTCGTTGAGGAACAGCGTGTTCTTCCAGGTCCGGCCGCCGTCGGTCGTCTTGAAGACCCCGCGGTCGGCGTTAGGCTTGAAGATGTCGCCGTAGGCCGCGACCCAGACCGTGTTCGGATCGGTCGGATGAATCCGCACGGCGCCGATCTGCCCCACGTTGTACAGCCCGGCGAACGACCACGTCTTTCCACCGTCGGTGGTCTTGTAGACGCCACGGCCGGTCGAGACGTTCGAACGTACGCCGTCAGAGCCGGTGCCGATGTAGATGATGTTCGGGTCGTTGTCCGCGACGGCAATTGAGCCCATCGAGGCCACCGGCACCTTTCCATCGGTGAGCGGCTCCCAGTTCACGCCGCCGTCTATCGTGCGAAAAAGTCCGCCGCTGGCGACGCCCATATAGAAGGTGCGCGGCTGCGAGGGAACACCGGTCACCGTCGTCACGCGTCCGCCGCGCGAATGGCCGACGAGCCGATAGTTGAGGCCACGAAGCAGCGCCGTGTCGACCGATGCCATCATCGGGACTTTGGGCGCAGTGGCTCGTGGTGGTGCCGAAGGGGCGCGGGTGGTTCCCTGCGCGCCAAGTGTCTGTGACGCAATCACCGCGAGGAGTCCCTGCGCGGCGGAGCGGATCAACGGGCTGGCCATAGTGCACCTCGAACGGGCAAAACGGTCGCCAAAGCTGGGCTGACGGCGACGGGACGGTGGGCCCCCAAAGTATCGCCCTGTAGCCCGGTCCGACACTCTTCCGGCCCGAGGACGCATCCCGTGTCAGGGCCCAGACTGGCCCGTGCGCCCTATCTAATGAAGTGAATGGGCTTTGTGACGGCCGTCACTATCGGCCGCCCCCCTTCTTTCAGAGCTCGCGTTCACGCCTCGTAGTGAAATGCACCACGAGCTCGCCAGCCGAACTCGCTTCCCAGATGGTCCCGCGATTCTCTTGAGACGCGGAATCTCGCGGAAGGACGCGGAAGATCGCGGGCAAACCTCATTGTTCCTTGTTCAACCACCCGGGACTCTGGGCCAGGGCTTCCGCGCAGTTCCGCGAGATTTCGCGTTATTCCGCGTGTTACAACCGGCGCGGGATTCGGCGGTGAACGCGCCATCCTCCGCTAACGACGCCGCGGCAGTGAACCCATATTTGCCGCCCCTTCAGAGCTGTCTCATTACCCCGGACACATGC
>DATMBT010000366.1:0-3421 GCA_035559475.1 Gemmatimonadaceae bacterium | reverse complement strand
CGCATGAACGCACCCAGGCCGGCGACATCACCTTCGGTCAGTTGCTCCGGGGCGCTGACTACAATAGTTGCGTAGGCAGTGAGGGCGCCCGCATCGCGCAGTGAGGGTGGTGCGCCACCGCCGGTGTTTGCCAGGCCACGCGAGGTCACGACGCGATGCGAAACGGCGAACCGCGGATCACCTTCGACGGCGCGCCTGACGAAAGTTGACTGCCAGGACGCACGCGGGTCAAAGAACAGCACCGGGTAACGGTCATCGCGCGCGTCAACGACAAGTGATGCCGAGTCTCCGATAGCCGCGTTGTCGATCGCTGCCCGCACAAGAAGCGAGGACGACCCGGCGACCGCGGGTGTCCAGGTCATGGTAGCGGAGAGCACTGCGTCGTCGCTCTTGACGCTTAGTGTGTCCCGGTCAATGAGGACGTTCCCGTCCAGCAGCTCCACGGTCACGCGACGATCCCGTGCACCCGCTACTTCGACCTGCACTTCAACAGGAATGCGCGCATTCACCGGTGACACCGAAGGCGAACGCACTCCAACGATCGTCACTGATGGTGCCTGACGCGCCGGCAGGATTGCCATGACGGTCGGAGCAAACACACTCGCCTCGTCAGGCAGCGCATCACCTACGAGAACCGTTCCCGCCGCCGTGCTGAGGGGTTGGCGCACGACCGTGAATCGCGTGTCCAGCTCGCGCGCCACGCGATCCGCCAACTGTCGGTCGCTGCCCGGGTCAGCCTGGACGACGGCAACAAGGGGGCGTGACGAGCGCGACGAGGTCACCGCAGGGTCGGCAACCGCCAGGACAGCGATGGCGAACGCCACGACTCGTAAGGCAGTCATGGTCACGGGCGCCGTCCTGTGCGACGGAGAGCGTCGCGCAATGCACCGTCGAGCGCGTGCGACTCGAGTGATCCGACAGGTGCTGGCGCTGCCGGCAGCGACGACGCCAGGAGCGCCGAGACCTGTTCGAGCAGGCTGTCCATCTGGACGCGCGCCGCGTTGGTGCTTCCACCCGCCACCAGCGACGCGGCGCGCTGAACGCGGCCGGCGAGCACGCGAAGCGTGTCGGAGGAGGGATCGGCGCGCAGGAGATCGAGCGATGCGACCGTTGCGCGACGCGCGCTGGCCACAGCCGACGCATCTGCCGATGCCATGGACGCTACGTCGGCCAGCAGTCGCCTCAAGGCCACCGTTCGCTCGTCAGGCACCGACATCGCCACGGGTGCTGAAAGCCCCGCGGTCATGTTCAGGGCACCGCTCAACCGGCGTTCGAGATCGATGCGCTCGCGTTGCGTCAGCGCGCGCAGGATGAAGCGGGAGCGCGCAAACGCCCGCATGAGGTTGTCCAGCGCCGCGCGCTCCTGCTGCAGCGCCACGTCGAGATTGGACTCGGTGAGGGCAGTCGAGGCGCGGCTCATCGCACGGATCGCGCGCATCATGTCCACGCGGCCCTGATTCTGCTGCCGACCCGCCAGCAGGTCGCCCTCGGCCTCCGCTTCCGCCACTTCGTTCAGGTCAAGCGTGCCGGCGGCGTCACCCGCGATGTCCTCGAGTTCACCTCCCATCATGAACACGAACTCGGCGCGCACCGAGCGTTGTTCGGCGGCCAGCAGCCGTGACTCGCCTTGCACAGAATCGGCGGGGATTGACGCGCGACGAGACAGCAGGCGCTCGGTCTTGAGGATTACCATCTGCTGGCTCACTGCATAACGATCGCGCTGGTCGTCCGCCGCGAAGCCCTCGGCCGCGATGGCGCCCGGAGTCACGACCTCCAGCACGTAGCTCTCGGATTCGACCGGCGGCGCGCCCGGCCGCTTATCCGTGGCGACGGCGCGATACACGACCAGATCGCCGGGGGCGAGGTTCAGGCTGTCGAGTTGCCACGTCCCGCGCGCGGTCCAGGTGCGCGGGTCCTGCCGCGATATGCTGACTGGAACATCGCGTTCAATGAACGTGAAGCGTTCGCCCGTTCCGGAAACAGCGGTGTATCGGAGTCGCACCGACGAGAGCGCGATGTCGTCGTCAGCGTTGATCGTGACCGGTATGCTGCCGGGCACGTTGCTGAAGAACAGGTCGCGGCCCGGAGAAGTCAGTGTCACGCGTGGCGGCCGATCCGGTGTAACCACGAGGCCGATGAGTTGCCGCGGACCCGGTGCACCGGTCGAATCGCGTGGCTCGATCGCCAGAAATCCGTCCGATTCCGCAGTGAGCGTCGTGGAGAACGCGTCGCCCTCGCGCGCCATGGTTTGCGTGCCCGAAACCGTCTCGAGACCAACAGACGTCGCGTGCGCCGTAACCCGCACCTCTATTCGGCTGGCCGCGAGCGCCTCGATGCGCGATGGATTGACCAGGGTAGAGCGCGCAATGCCCGTGTACCCGGGCGGTACGACCGTGACTTCCACCTGTCGCACGCTCGGCACTGCCCCGCGGAATGGAAGCACCTCAATTACGCGCCCAGCGATCGCTGGGCGCAGGAAGCTCATGGCGAGTATCGCCGTGCCAACGGAGAGTGCTATCAGCGGCGGTCGCGCGGGATACAGCTTTGCGACTTCCAGCCCGTCCACAATCCGCGCGGCCCGCGCCATGACCGCGTCAGGCACATAACCGCGGTTTTGCGCAGGCAGCTCCGCGGCGGTGACAATCAGGTTGCGCCCGACCGCAGTTCGGCGCTCCAGCCGCTGGGCGATCGCGGGAAGTGAACGCCACCAGCCGAACCGCCAGCGATCGCCGAGTGCCACGCGGGTAAGGGCCGCGAGAAGCACAACTGTCGCAATCCCTGCCACGGGAGGCGCCGCGGCCAACATGAGCAACGCGGCCACGCCAGCACCGACCGCGAAGCCTTCCACAGCGCGCAGGAGGAGCAACCTGTGCCTGACGCGAACCAGGAACCGTTCGACGGTCGTTGACTCAGGCCACGCGTTCACGCTTGACCTCACTGGAAGCGGGAACAACCGTGGACCGCGACCGACGCTTCAGCAACTCCTCCAGCATGAGCAGCGCGATCGCGAGAAGCCACAGCCACCGACCGTCGGGTGAAGTGTCTTCTTGGCCGTTAGGCGACTGTTCCACCGCGGGACGTTCCCAGCGCTGCAGTACCTCGTCAGGCACTACGGTGGGCTCCATCTCCCGCCAAGGCGCCACGGGAGCGATTGCCGACTCGGCCGCGCGCAGGAGCGCGGTGCCCGGAACCGTTCCGACGTCCGCGCACGCGAACACCAGAACGTCGTACGCCGACCCTGAAGCCGCAGCAACGGAGGCCACAGCCTCACCACGAGAGTTCCGTGCAACCGGCACGCCCGCGGATTCGCATGCCGGCGTCACATCCGCGCTTTCGCTGGCCGAGGCGAGAAGAGCATTGCGCCGCAACGAAACCATGAAGTCGCCCTGCCACGCGCTATCCAATCGCGTGGCTTGTCTGA
>DATMBT010000365.1:0-6905 GCA_035559475.1 Gemmatimonadaceae bacterium | reverse complement strand
GTGAAGGCCTCGACACATCGACGTACGTGATACCGGGTGCCGTTCCCATGTCACTGCGAGCCCTCGACACCGTCAAGGTTCAGCCCGGCCAGCGCCTGGTGCTGTACTCCGATGGTGGAGCACACGCGGCACAGGCGTGGGTGCTCCTGCGGGTGCGCGGAATCCGCGACGCACTCGTGCTGAAGGATGGCATGGCCGCCTGGGAGGATGAGGTGCTCTCGCCGATCATCCCGGCTGCGAAGGACGATACCGCGCGAACACGCTTCCAGCGCGCGCGTGAGCTCTCCCTGTGGTTTGGCGGTTTCCCTCGGCTCGTGCCTGACGAGTCCTCGCCATCGACGACAAGACCTCGCCGGAGACGTACATGCTGACCGTGGCGAACCAGGCAGCCCTCGATGACCGCTGGTTCGCGGACTGGCGGCATCGCGAACTCGCGCGCGTGGAGGAAAGCGGCCTCGCGTACCTCGACTACACGGGAGCGGCGCTCTACCCTGCCTCGCTCGTGCGCTCCGACGCCGAACGCCTCATGGCCTCGGTACTGGGCAATCCACACAGCGAACACGGACCCTCGCGCACCTCGTCAGGCGACCTGGCGGAGGCGCGCACCGCATTGCTCGACTTCGTTGGTGCCGACCCTGGCGAATACGCCGTCATCCTGACTGCGAATACAACGGGAGCGTGCCGGCTCGTGGGTGAGTCCTTTCCCTTCGGGCCCGGTGGCGCGCTGCTCGTCTCCGCCGACAACCACAACTCGGTCAACGGTATTCGCGAGTTCGCGCGTCAGGCAGGCGCGGACGTGCATGCGATCGGCCTGGACGATGAGCTGCGTCTCGAGGATCCGGGAGACGTTCTCGATCGCCCGTCGGGAGCGCCATCGTTGTTCGCCTTTCCCGCACAGTCAAACTTCTCGGGCGTGCGACATCCGTTGGAGTTGATCGAGCGGGCGCACCGCGCCGGGTGGCGCGTGTTGCTCGACGCGGCCTCTTACCTCTCGACCGCCAATCTTCACCTCGGCGTAGTAAAGCCCGACTTCCTCACGTTGTCGCTCTACAAGATCGCTGGCTACCCGACGGGACTGGGCGCGCTCATCGCGCGAAAGGAGGCGTTGGCGGTACTTCGACGTCCGTGGTTTTCGGGTGGAACGGTGCGCTGGGCCTCGGTCCAGCATCAGCGACACATGTTGTCAGACGCGCCGGAAGGATTCGAGGACGGCACGCCCGCGTTCCTCGCGGCGGCGGCAGTGGGGCCGGCGCTGGCGGCTGTGCGTGCCGCAGATCGGGAACGTTTGGCGCGTCACCTGAACCAGCTCACTCGTTCCCTCCTCGACGGCCTGTCAGAGCTGAGGCACGCGAATGGTACTCCGCTGGTTCTCGTACACGGCCCACGAGGCACCGCCGACCGTGGCGCCACGGTCGCCCTGTCGCTGCACGACGCAAACGGTCGCGTGATTCCCTACTGGGAAGTCGAACTGGCCGCACGCGACCAGGGCATCGCGGTACGCGGGGGATGTTTCTGCAACCCGGGGTGCGCCGAACGGGCGTTCGGATTTCCGGATGGGCGCGTGAGGTCCTGCCTCGATGCGTTAGGCGCTGAGTTCACGATCCCGCGGTTCGCCGCGTGCCTGGACGACCGCACCGTGGGTGCGATCCGCGTGTCGATGGGCCTGGGCACAATCCGTGACGACGTCGACCGGTTTCTCGGCTTTCTCAGGCGTTACGCGGAGGCGCGGGCAGCGGCCTAGGATCTTTCACAACTGCGCCTCCCCAAGCGTGGCTCCCGGTGTAATGTGAGCGGTCCGGAACATCGTCCCGAATCCCCACCGCACATGCAACGCGATCGCGCCGCTGGCTCCGCCCTCATTGCAGGTTCGCTCGCCGGTCTGGTGACCATGGCGTTTCATCCGACTGGCCACGCATTGACGAGCGACTTCGCCCGGGTGGCGGCGATAAACAGGACGGTGCACGGGCTGGCCATCGCCGCCACGATTGCGACGTTCTTTGGACTCATGCGCCTGTCCCGCCAATTCGAGAATGGCAAGGCGCTGTCCGATGCCGCACTGGTGTCCTACGGCTTCGGCGCCGTAGCCGTGATGTTTGCGGCCATTGCCAGTGGATTCATCGCTACCGACCTCAAGGCTATCGTGCTCGAAGCAGGAGGCAACGCCCAGGCGGCCTACGAACCGGCGTTCGATTTCGGATGGGCGCTCAATCAGGCCTCCACCAAAGTGTTCGTGTTGACGGCGTCAATCGGAATCGCGCTGTGGTCGGTCGCGATGCTGCGTGATCCAACCTTCGGTCGCGGCATCGGGATCACCGGGCTGCTGGTCGGCAGCGCCGCTACGATCGCGACGCTCAGCGGACTCCAGATGGACATCCATGGTTTCGGCGCGATAGTACTCGGTCACGGGATCTGGTTGATCTGGACTGGAATCCGCCTCCTCCGGGGTTGAGCGCGGTCCATCTTGTTAGGCAGCTCCACAGCACATGAGCCGCCGCCCTGTCAATGTCGACCAGCATTCCGGGCGCTGGCCCTGTCTGACGAAGACCTGTACTTTACCACGCAAAGTGCAGTAGTTTGCGTCGGCGGTCCAAGGTCCTCGTGCTGGGAGAAGTCACCGTGAAAAAATGGCTCAGACGCATCCGCGGTGCGATCGGAATGGGCCTGACCTGGGCGATTGGATGGGCAGGCGCTGGTCTGATGCTCGGAGTGGCCAGCATCCTGCTGCCCGGCCTTCCGTGGGATGTTTTTTTTCAGGTCTTTGACGCCCCGTTGCCGGCATTCGCAGTACCTGGCTTCGCCGGTGGCATGCTCTTTTCAACTGTGCTTGGAATTGCCGGTCGACGTCGCAAATTCAGTGAGCTGTCGCTCTCCACATTCGCTGCCTGGGGTGCAGTGGGTGGTGTGTTGCTGATCCTGTTTCCGTTTGCGCTGGTTGCCGTGGGATTGGCGAGCACTGAGGGGTCGAACCCTCAGCCGTGGCAAGGCATTGCCGTGATAGGCGGACTCTTCATTCTGCTGAGCGCTGGCTCAGCCTCCGTTACGTTGATGCTTGCCAGAAGGTCGGAGAGTCGAGAAGTGCTCGATACCGGTTCAGACGCGCGACCTGTCGAAGGCGAAGCGCCGCAATTGCTCGGTGAAGCCGCTGATCCCTCGATGTGGGTCGGGTCCGCGGCCCTGAAGGACGTTGCGACTCCCGTTGTTCGTCGTGGCCCGGGCGATGCCTAACGCACGACACGTCTCGAAGGCACCGGTCGTATCCAGGTCGTGACCAATCCCTCCACCGAGTTCCTCGACCTGCAGGCCGCCCTGGCCGGTGAGTACTCGCTCCAACGCGAGCTCGGCCGGGGCGGCATGGGAGTCGTCTACCTCGCGCGAGATGTACAGCTCGATCGCGACGTCGCCATTAAGGTCCTCCCGACTCACCTCGCCACCGCAGCGGCGCGCGAACGGTTCCTGCGTGAGGCCCGCACGGCGGCCGGGCTGTCGCACCCGCATATCGTCCCGATCCATCGCGTCGCGGAGATGGGCGGTTTCGTCTTCTTCGTCATGAGCTACGTGGAAGGGGAGACGCTTGGCGAGCGACTCCGCACGCACGGTCCCCTCCTCCCTGCTGACGCGACTCGCGTTATGCGCGAGGTGGCATGGGCGCTCGCGTACGCGCATGGACGTGGCATCGTGCACCGCGATGTGAAGCCCGACAACATCCTGCTCGAAGCAGGAACGGGGCGCGCGCTGGTGACCGACTTTGGCATCGCGCACGGAGGGAGCGATCCACTCACCGCAACCGATCCTGGGAAGATCATGGGAACGGCGCACTTCATGAGCCCCGAGCAGGCCGCGGGCGAACCGGTCGATGGCCGGAGCGACATCTACGCCCTCGGCGTCGTTGGCCATCTCGCGGTAAGCGGCCGCTTGCCTTTCGAGTCCGAAAACCTGCCGGCGCTTCTCGTACGCCAGGCGACCGAGGAGCCGCCAAGCGTTATTCGCACGGCGCCCGGGTTGCCTCCAGCGCTAGGTGCCGCGATCGATCGGTGTCTTGCTCGTGATCCCGCCGCGCGATTCCCGGACGGCGAGGAGCTTGCGGCGGCGCTCGTCCCGGCACAGGACACGCGGCCCGCACTGCCGCCCACGCTTCGGGCGTGGCTCGGCGCGCAGAACCCGCTCCTCGTTCCTTACATGGCGTGGTCCACAGGAATGGGCATCCTCACCCTGGGAAACCTTTACGCCAACGCGATCGGCAACCTCGGGTCTTCGCCGCGGGACGTCGTGTTACTCGGCGCGATCGCATCTTTGCCGATTTTTCCGATCTTTGGATTCCACATCAACGAGGCTTACAAGCAGTTCCGCGCTGGTCACACGCTCTCTGACCTGCGTTCGGCGCTCGAGATTGCGCAGCGTGAGCAAGCCGAGACCGAGTCGCTCACGCGCGACGAGGTGGACGCGCCCGTGCATAGAGTGCTGCGATTCTCAACGGTGGCGTCGGCGACCTGGCTCGCAGTCACCGTCGGGTTGGCGATGTTGGGCGTCATCCACGAAAACCGGGGCGGCATGTGGTGGATGCTTTCCCCGGTTCTGACCACAATGGGGCTTGGTGCGGTGAGCAACGCGCTCGGTGTGCAGTTCATACCGGACAAGTTGCAAAAACTGTGGCGGGCGGGGATCCGCGATCGCCTCTGGAACAGCCGCCTGGGGGAATGGCTCGCGAAGCGGATGGGTGCGCCGGAACGTTCGCGGCTCGCCGGCGCATCGGCGTTCCGCGCCACCGAAGCCGCGTTAGGCGTGGCAGCGTCCGAGCTCTTCGCGGCGCTCCCAAAGGAATGGCGGGAGCAGCTCGATGAACTGCCGGCGACCGTCGCGGCGCTCGAAGCCCGTGCGGCCGAGGCGCGCGCCGAAATCGACGTCGTCGCAGCAATGGCTTCCGGAACGGCCGATGTCGAGGTCCTGGCGGCGCGACGCGAAGCGGCGTCGGCGCGTCTCGCCGAGAGCGTCGCCGCGCTCGAGGGCATTCGTCTCGACCTCCTGCGGCTGCACGCCGGCGCCGGCGACCTGGCGCCACTCACCACGCTGATGGATGCGGTGCGCGTCATTGGCGAGGACATGCAACGTTTGGCGGAGGCCCAGCGGGAGGTCGAGGACGCCACAGGCCGTAACCCCGGACCGGCTCGAACACCGACGCCCGCATAGCCGTCGAGTTAAGCTGTGCGCCCGCCTAACGCTGCTCAGCTGAGTTGCACGGCCTATGCCAGGCCCAATACGACTCCAAGAATCAGGAACGCGAAGAACACGCTTTGAGCTGAGTGGACGATGACGCCCATCCACGTGCTGCGCAGCCGCCAGCTCGGATATGCGAGAAACAGGACGCCACCAATGGCACTCTCCACCATGCCCCAGGGCTGGTGAACGTGATAGAAGCCAAAAAACACGCCATTGGCCACCCAACTCCACCTGCCAAATACTCCCTCCATCCTGGGAAGCAACACACCCCGAAACAGGAGCTCCTCTCCCAGGACCGAATTGAAGACAAGGAAAACCAGAATCAGCCCGAAGAACCACCACGCACCCACGAGCCGGTCCAGAGTTTCCCGCGATTCAAGAAACGACGCAAAGCCGTAGTCAGGTGGCTCGGCAAGAAAGGGGAAGATCGAGACCGACAGGTCGCTGACGTATGACTTCAGCGCGGTATCCCACACGACGCTCGCGATAAGAAACGGAAGTACCCATAGCCATAGCTTGCGGTGAGTTTCACCGGTCGCTGGATCGCGCGGCGCATTGAGTCGGAGCCTGCGCCTGACGGTCGTCCAGCGAAGATTGCCCTCCTCCTGCCTGACGATGATCAGGGAAAGGACAAACAACCAGATCAAACCGCACGTGAGCAAACCGATTCGGAGAACGCCCGCTTCAAGCGGATCGGAGCCGACATCAGGCGACAACGCGGGGAATACGATCCAGCTCAGGAGTCCCATCGGGACTGCGGCGAGAGCCCAGATGCCCAGGATGCGGGCGAGTGAATACTGGTTCCCCGTCTCTGTCGTGCTGAGTGCCTGTGAGCCGTCCGGCATGGTGCGTTCGAGTGGGCCGTGTTGGTGCGGCGCGACCATAGAATGCGTCGGTCGAGCATATCGAGCCAGACGCAACCGCAGTTACTATGGCGCTTGACAATCCATAAGTCTCTGCTTATGTATTATTCATGCAGAGCACAGCCGCAGCCGAAAACAGAATTTTCCAGGCGCTCGCGGACCCGAGCCGTCGGGCGATATTCGCCTCACTGACGCGCGGCGAAGCGGCGGTGAAGGACCTCACGGCGCGCTTCGACATCTCGCAGCCGGCGGTCTCGCAGCATCTCGCCGCCCTGAAAGATGCCGGCCTGGTGGACGCGCGGCGTGAGGGCCGCTGCGTCTACTACCGTGTGCAGCCGCGCGGGATGAAGCCGCTCATCGACTGGATCACGCACTACCGCGCGTTCTGGCCGGAACGCGTCGATCGCCTCGAGCAACTGCTGGAGAAGAGGGACAAATGACCGCCGTCGACACGACCGTCCGAACACAGAGCGAAGCCATCTCGTTCGAGTTCGACCTGCAGCACGCGCCAGAGAAAGTGTGGCGCGCGCTGTCCGATCCAGAACTGCTATCGCAGTGGCTCCTACCGGTCGTCGGCCTCACGTTCGAGCGTGGGGCGACATTCACGCTGCAGGCGCCACCGAAGCCTGGTTGGGACGGCACCGTGAATTGCCGGTTCCTCGAGATCGAAGCGAATCGGAAACTGAGCTACACGTGGGTGGTCGGCGACTTCATCGATACCGTCGTGACGTTCACGCTCACCCCCACGGTGTCAGGCACGCACTTGTTGCTCGTGCAGTCGGGCTTCAGGCCGGACCAGAAGCAGAACTTCGGCGGCGCGCGCTACGG
>DATMBT010000364.1:0-2094 GCA_035559475.1 Gemmatimonadaceae bacterium | reverse complement strand
GACCGTCGATAGCCTGCTCAACAGTCCATTGATTGCGACGACTGGAGGACCTCCACGCACGGGATCGTTCCCCCTCGTGTTGCTCTCGCACGGGAACCGGCAGAGTGCGGCCGACCAGGCGGTGCTGGGCGAGTTCCTTGCGAGCCATGGGTTTGTCGTCGCCAGCACGCCGTCGCCGATGTTGCGGACGCCGATGGAGCGTCAGAGCCAGATCGCGCAGTTCGCCGAGGAGCAGGCTGAAGATCTTGTGACGGCGGTGTCGGTGGTGGCCAGCGCAATTCCGGTGGACACGTCGCGACTCTTTCTCGTGAGCCACAGCTTTGGCGCGCGGTCCGCCTTGTTGATGGCGATGCGAAATCCGCGTGTGCGTGCGCTCGTGAGTCTCGATGGGGGCATTGGCACAGCCACCGGGATCGAAGAGCTGCGCGCCGCACCGTCGTTTCGCGCGGACGTTCGTTTGCCGCCCATCCTCCATGTATACGAGGAGCTGGACGAATTCATGAAGCCGGACCTGGCGTTTCTCCGAAGTCTTCGCGCGGACACGCTCGTGCTCGAGCGCTTGCAGGCGATGCACCACGTGCACTTCACGACCTATGGATTTGCCGCCGCGGCTTTTCCGGAGATTGCCCAGGTGACCGGGGCCACGACGGCAACATCATTCGAAGTAAGGAACACCGTAGCGCGGGTTCTGGACTTCATTCAGTCGCGATCAAGGCCGTGATCGGCCCCAGGGCTCGTGTCCACAGGCACGCTCCGTTCGTCAGTAAATGTGCCCTCACTCGGTTCGCTGACACCACGCCACGCGCTGCGCCTGCTGGTCGCAGGGGGAATCGGCGTGTACGGGTGGGCGCGGCTGCGGAACGCTGAGCACTGGGACCTGCTCGATGACGTGAACCTCGCCGTCCACGAAGCCGGACACGTGCTTTTCAGCCCGTTAGGCGATCACACGGGCGTCCTTGGCGGATCGCTGTTCCAGGTGCTGGTGCCGCTCGCGTTTGTCATCTACTTCTTCGTCAGGCGCGACAGGTTCGCCGGCTCCGTCGTGATGGCGTGGCTCGGTGCGAGCCTGGGCAACGTGGCGCTGTATATCAGTGACGCGCGGGCGCAGGAGCTTCCGCTCCTGGGCGGCGAAAACGTGATTCACGACTGGTGGTACCTGCTGATCGAGTGGGACCTGTTGCCCCAGGACCTCGTGATCGCGCGATATGTCCGGATGGCGGGCGCACTGGCTTTCGTCGCGGCCGTCACCGGCGGCCTTTTGTTTGCAACGTCGGAGAGTGAGTCGCCCTCCGCCGCCACACCAGCGAGTGATTTGTCGAGCTGATGATCAGCCCGCGTATTGCTCGTCGCTGACCGGTTCCATCCAGTCCACGAACTTGCCATTCAGGCGTTCCTGCATGGCGATGTGCGACATGGCGGTGGTAGCGCTCGCACCGTGCCAGTGCTTTTCACCTGGTGCAATCCAGACCACGTCACCGGGCCGGATCTCCTCGACCGGTCCGCCCCACCGTTGGGTGAGGCCGCGGCCGGAGGTCACGACGAGGGTCTGGCCTAACGGATGCGTATGCCAGAAGGTCCTGGCGCCGGGCTCGAAGGTGACAACAGCTGCGTTGACGCGCGCTGGGTCCGGTGACTGAATCAGCGTGTCGATCCGCGCGGCGCCGCTGAAGTATTCGGCGGGCGCTTTGGTCGAGGCTACTGAGCCACTTCTCTGGATGTCCATATGTCGCCCCGTTGCAGCGATGGATGTCTCGATCCCAGTTCGCGCCGTTTGGGTCCTGCGCTCTCAGTTACTGCGAATCAGGTAAAACGCCTCCTGCCGCGGCACGAAGAACCTGTAACCATCGGGCGTGAGGTACGCACAGTCCTCCATCATCACGAAGACCTTCTTCCCGCCCCACTCCGGGACCGGCGTCGCCGTGTTGAGCTCGATCGACATGTACGAGCCCGGCCGGAGCGTCAGGGCCTGGGCCGACGGGTTCGCCCGTTGCGCGCTGCGGAAGTCGATCGACGCGCCTAACGCATGCCCCTGCGCCCCCAGCGGGTGCGAGTAGATCATGGCCTCGATACCTCGTTCCTGCATCTCGGCCATCG
>DATMBT010000363.1:0-4611 GCA_035559475.1 Gemmatimonadaceae bacterium | reverse complement strand
TAGTCAGGCTCGGGGGGCATCGGCCAGGTGCGGCGCGCGTCGTCCAGCAGCTCGTTCAGTCGCTCTTCAGTCATTGTTGTTGCTCCTCATTTCACACTCAGTACTTCGCGTACGCCGCCAGAGCTTTCTTCAAGCGACTGCGCGCATCAAACAGCCTTGCCTTGCTGGTGCCTTCGGCGATGCCGAGCATTTCGCCGATTTCCGCGTGGGTGTAGCCCTCGATGTCGTGCAGGATCACTGACGCACGGCTTCCCGGCGGAAGGGCCTCGATCGCCGCGCGCAACTTTGCCCGGAGATCAGGGTCCACATTGATCGACGGCGCTGGCAGGTCGTTGGCGACATCGAGATCGTCCGCGCCCCGCTTGAGCCGCTTTTCCTTTCGAAGCCCGTTCAGCGTGACGGTGACGGCAATTCGGTGCACCCACGTGGCGAACGCTGACTCACCACGAAACGACGACAACTTGTCGAAGACCCGGATGAACGTGTCCTGCGTGAAATCCCGGGCCATCTCCTCGTCTCCCCCGCACAGTCGAAACACCACGCGGTGAACACGTCGCGAATGGGCGTCGTACAAACTCCGGGCGGCGACCCGGTCTCCCTGCTGTGCTCGGGCGATCAGGAAACGCTCGTCAGGAACAGTCGAGGCCTCGGCTGCCAGTGCGACGTGTGTCATCTGTTTCGGTATGTCAGACACGGGTCGTTACAAAAGCGTTGGGGTAGCAGCTTGCAAAACTCCCATAAACCCATACCACGCAAGGCATTGCAGTCTTCTGAACCACCTCTGCGGCCACTGCGAACTCGGCGTTCAGTGTTTTCAGAAGGCCTGGAAAACATTGGACGCCGAGGACGCGGAGGTTCGCCGAGGAAGGCCAAACCACTACTGTCCATTCCATGAAAAGGAATGGCTGGAAGTTGCTGTTTGTGCTCGGGTTCCTGGTTGGATCACCAGTACGCGCCCAGAATGGCGGCGGTGTCTCCGTCGCGGGGATTGGTCACGACCTCGGCGTCGCGACCGCGAAAGTCTTCATAGTCGAGTTTGCCGATTTCGGTTGCGGCTACTGCTCAAAGTTTGCCTTCGACCAATACCCGAAGATCGACTCGGCGTACATCTCCAAGGGGGTCGTGCGATGGAAGATGGTCCCCTTCGTCACCGGGATGTTTCGAAATTCGCGCGAGGTGGCCGAGGCGGCTGAGTGTTCTGCTGAGCAGGGCGCGTTCTGGAAAATGCACGACTTGTTGTACAAGAGGCAGAAGGAGTGGAAGACCTCGAGCAGCATTGGAACGTTGATTTCGAAATACGCGACTGAGTTGAAGCTCGATCGCACAGCGCTTTCGAGATGCCTGTTGAACCCCGAGATCAGGAAGCGCATCCAGCGACACGACGCCCTGGCGCAGCAACTCAGTGTCCGCGGAACTCCGACATTTTTCGTCAATGGACGCGTCGTGCCCGGCGCGATTCCGTTCGACCTGTTCCAGCGGGTGATCGTGGAGGCGCAGTCGCGTTAGGGGGTTGTCCGTCGCGCCACGTGTCTGGTGAGGTAGCAATGCGGAACGACAAGTCACCTGGCCGTGGATGGATGCCGATGCGAAGCTTCCTGGGAATCACGCTCGCCGGTCTCGCGCTCGCCTGCGCCGACCCGACCGAACCCAACACGCCTAACGGTTCCTGGTCGAGCGACAACACCTGGACCGGCCAGATTGTCATCACGGTCAACCCGGACAGCCCGCGGTTGCCGGCCGACCCGGTCACGATCTACGCCGCCGAGGTCAGGGGCGACTCGCTCGACCTCAACGTGACGTTCGGCGGCGGGTGCAACGAACACACGTTCACCCTGCTGTCAGCCGCAGCCTGGATGGAGTCCTACCCGGTGCAGGTCAGTGTCAGGTTGTCGCATGACGCGCATGGTGACGCTTGCGATGCCCTGCTGACGCGCGTGCTCCGGTTCGACCTGTCGCCCCTGAAGGCTGCATACGCGAACGCCTACAACACGACGACCGGCATCGTCCGGTTGCGTATCACCGGTTCAACCAACTCCCCGACCTACGCCTGGTGAGGGCAACTCGTTATGCGCCGCATTCGCTCGCTGATCGTCGCCGCCGCCGGGCTTCTCGCCTGCTCCGAAGCCTTCAATCCTGACCTGACACCGTCGGACTTCTACGGCGTCTGGGGGTCGACCGATGGCGCCCGGCTCACGATCTCGAACACGCGGACGTATTTCGAGTCGAGCTGCTGGGCGGGGGAATTTGTGGTCCCCATCATTGTCGATGGAGAGCAGTTCGTCGCGTCGGGGTCGCTGAATGCGACGCACGGTACCGAAACCCGGATCGCGAACATCGGCGGCTCGCTCAATGGCGACGCCCTCCACGTGACGGTCACCCCGGTGACGTTTCAGCTGGGGCCCTACGTCATGGTCCGGGACCTCCCGGTGACGATACCGGCTTGTCCGTAGTTCGAGCTGACGCGGTTGCCCCTTTAACGCACTTGACCGTTTGACGCATTTGGGAATGCGTACTCTTTCCCGCAGTCTCAGTTTTACCTATGCCGCGGTTCACGCCCATGAGAACCTGAACTGCGGCATAAGTAAAAACGGGAAAGGGTCAACCCTACGAACTGCGTAAAACGGTCAACGGCGTAAAACGGTCCACACCGTAAACGGTCACAATCGAGGCCTCGGCGAAACCCTGAAGCTCGCGCTCCGTATTCCCGGCATAACCTGAGCAGCGCCACGCCGAGGACACGCCGATGGAAAACCTCACCCAGGACATTCGCTACGCGTTGCGAGGGCTGCGACGTGCGCCCGGGTTCACGATCGTCGCGATGCTCACGCTCGCGCTCGGGATCGGCGTCAACAGCGCCATCTTCGGCATCGTCAACGCGATCCTCTTCCGCCCGTTGCCGGTCGAGCGACCGAACGAACTGGTGGACATCTACGGTCACAGTGCGGTCGCCGCCGAGCACGCGACGTCGTCCTACCCGAACTACCTCGATTACCGCCAGCAGGCGACCACGGTGTCGGCGCTGATCGCGTACTCCAACTTCTTTGCCCACGCGTCCATCGAGGGCAGCTCCGAGCTCGTGGTGGGCGAACTGGTCAGCGACAATTACTTCCCGGTGCTTGGCATCCGGCCAGCGTTAGGCAGGACGTTCACCGAGGACGAGTTTTCGGTGGATGGCGCGCATCCCGTCGCGATCCTGTCCGACGCGCTGTGGCGCACCCGGTTCGCCAGTGACCCTGGCGTGACGGGCCGGCAGTTCCGGATGAACGGCCGCGTCTACACGATCATCGGCGTGGCTCCGGCGAGCTTCGGCGGCATGATGCCGGCCGTCACCGCGCAGATGTGGATCCCGACGGCGATGGGCGAGCAGGTCGAGCCGATGGGCAACCAACGCACTTCGGGCCGGTCGGTCGGTGATACGCGTTTCGAGCGCCGAGGCCAGCACTGGCTCTGGCTCAAGGGACGAATGAAACCCGGTGTCACACCGGCGCAGGTGCGCTCGGAGTTCACGACGATGGCATCGAGGCTTTCGGCCGCGTATCCCGAGACGAACGCGCAGGAACGGGTCGCCGTCGTGCCAACGAAAGACGTGCGCATCAATCCCGACGCAGATCGCGTGATCTCCTCGGTAGGCTTCGTGCTGGTTGGCGCGGTCTCGCTCGTGCTGGTGGTAGCGTGCGCCAACCTGGCGAACCTCATGCTGGCGCGCGCCGCCGGCCGGCGTCGGGAGATCTCGCTGCGACTGGCGCTAGGTGCGAAGCGCAGTCGCCTGCTGCGACAGTTGTTGACCGAGAGCATGGTGCTCGCGATCGCTGGTGGCCTCGTCGCGGTACCCGTGTCGGCGGCGATCGCGAAAATCGTCGCCGGCGTCCAGCCACCGTTGCCCCTTGACCTGGGGCTGCGCATCGGGCCTGACTGGCGTGTGCTGGCGTTCACCCTCGTCACAGCAATCGCGACAGGTCTGATCATTGGCCTCCTGCCTGCGTTGCGCGCGTCACGCCCCGACCTGGTGCCCAGCCTCAAGGACGGCGCCTCCTGGATCGGGGGCAAGCGGCGGCGCGTCGAGCTTCGGGATAGCCTCGTCGTTATGCAGGTGGCCGCATCGCTGGTGCTGGTGGTCGCCGGGGCGTTGCTGGTCCGGAGCCTGGGCGTGGCGGCGCAGGTCAACTTCGGCTACGACGTCGACCGCACCGCATTCCTCGCGATCGCCGGTGAGATGAACGACCTGGAAGGGGAACGAGCCGGCGTGTTCTTCGAACAGGGACGGCAGCGACTGCTGGCCTTACCGCAGGTCGAGGCGGTCGGGCTCGCGAGTCGAGTCCCGCTCTCGGTGAACAACAACGGCTACTCGATCTTCATCGACGGACACCAGGCCACGGCGAACGACGAGCCGTATTTCGTGGACGGCGCCTCCGTTGACGAGGGATACAACCAGGCGATGGGTTTGCGGATCATCTCGGGCCGCGGGATTGAGCCCGCTGATCGCGATTCAGGGCGACGGGTGGCGGTCATCACCGAAACCATGGCTCGGCGGTATTGGCCTGACCGCGAGGCAGTAGGCCGCGATTTTCGTCTTCGCTTTGACGGCGATCCGTGGCGCATCATTGGCGTCGT
>DATMBT010000362.1:0-8816 GCA_035559475.1 Gemmatimonadaceae bacterium | reverse complement strand
GGAAACGTCCCTGACGATACCGGAGAGCGTGACCGTGCCCTGGGCCCACGCCGGAGCGCTTAGCGAAACGGATGCTACGAAACCAGCGACAACGATGAATCGCGGCACCAGGGAACTCCGTTCGCGGACCGGTCTGCTACTTCGTGGCCCTCAAGTTCGTTCCGAACACACCGTTGATCTATCCGCGTTGATTCGCCCTGATTCGCCGATATCCGCGACTCGGTCAGTTGAAGTTGCTCAAAGAAACAGCGGGTCCCGAATATCGAGACCCGCTGCCCTCTGCCTACCCTCCGCCTACTCCTCGCGCAGCGCTTGAACCGGATCCAAACGTGCCGCGCGACGCGCCGGAATCCAGCACGCCAGCGCCGTCACGCCGAGGAAAAACGCCGCGATCGCCGCGAACGTGAGCGGATCCGTGGGGCTCACCCCCACCAGCATCGTCGACATCACCCGCGTCAGCGAAAACGCGGCCAGCAGGCCAATTCCGATGCCCAGCACCGACAGCTTCAGCCCCTGGCTGGCCACCAGCTGCAGGATGCTGCCGCTGCTCGCGCCGAACGCCATCCGCACCCCGATCTCCGCCGTCCGCTGCCTGACGAGTGTTGAAAGCACGCCGTACAACCCGATCCCTGCCAGCAGCGCCGCCACCACCGCGAACACGCCAATGCACGCCAGCGCAAACTTCGTTGGTGCCCGCGCCTCGCCCATCAGATCGTCGTACGTCCGCAGGTTGGTGATGACGAATCGCGGGTTGATCTCCTTGATCGCCGCGCGGGCTGCAGGCGTCAGCGACGACGGATCGCCGCTGGTGCGAATCACCCAGTTGAACACGTTGCCGAAGCCGAACTGACCGTCCGGCACGTACATCGTCTCGCGGCCATCAGCGGCCAGCGAGGAGCTCCGCTGGTGCCTGACGACGCCGATCACCTCGAAGGGCTCTGGTTCCGGGCCACCCGTCCGGGCGAAGATGCGTTTCCCGATGGCGCGCTCGCCCGGGAACGCCTTGGCCGCCATCACGTTGTCGATCACGATGCGACTCAGTCCGGGGACGTTGTCGCCCTCCTCGAACCAGCGTCCGTCCACGAGCGCGGTCTTCATCACCGTGAAATAGTTCGGCAGGATCTGCCTGAAGTCGGCCTGCTGGAACAGCGCGGGGTTCGACAGCGCGGCTTCGGTCCCCCACCGCACGTTCGACTGCTGGCCATCGAATGGAATCGGCGTCGCCGCGGTTACACCGACCACACCTGGCAAGGCAGCGAGCTTCTCATGGATCTGCCGCACCGTCGCGGCCCTCGCTTCTGGTGACGGCTGCCCCGTATTTGCCAGTCCGAAGGTGAGAACCCCTGACGGATCGTACCCCGGCTGCGCTTTCTGCAATGCGATGAAACTCCGGATCATGAGCCCCGATCCCACCAGCAGCACGAAGGCCAGCGCCACTTCTGCCGTGACCACACCGGCACGCAGCACCTTCCCCGCCCCGGACAGCGACGAAGTCCGGCCGCCGGCTCGCAACATGTCCGCGACGTCCACGCGCGAAGCACGCATGGCCGGCACTACGCCGAACAGCAACGCGGATGCAATCGCCGCGGCCGCGGTGAAGCCCAGGACCAGCGGATCGAGGCCCACCTGGTCGAGGCGAGGCAGGTTCTGCGGACCGATCGCTTTCAATACCTGTATGCCGGCCCAGGCCAGCGCCACGCCCAGCGCTCCCCCGACCAGCGCCAGCACCAGGCTCTCGACAAGCATCTGGCGCAGGAGCGCGGTGCGGTTTCCACCTAACGCTGACCGCACCGCCAGCTCGCGTTCCCGCTGGCTTGTCCGGACCAGCAAAAGGTTCGCCACGTTCGCGCACGCAATCAGGAGCACAAACACCACGGCGCCCATCAGTGTCAGCAACGACTGCTTCGTGTTACGCACGAGGTAGTCGCGCATCGGCTCCACACGCCAGACGGCACCCGCGGTCTCCTTGATCGGGAACCGCTGCCGGAGGTCCTTCACCAGCGCGTTCACTTCCTGCTGGGCGGCTTGCATCGTGGTCCCGGCGCGCAGCCGCCCGATCGCGCGGATGAAGACATTGACACGCGAGCCCGCGGCAAAATCCTGCCTCAGCGTCTGATAAACCTCCGGCCGACGCTCGACGCCGGATCCATCAAACCAGAGCAGCTCAACACCTGGTTCCAGGATCCCAACCACCTGGGCCTGCTGGTTGTTTCCGATCTGGAATGAACGCCCGACCATGTTCGGGTCACCACCGAACTGCTGTTGCCAGAACTCGTGACTCAGGATCACGGTCGCCGGCGGCGGTGGCGGTGGCGGTCCCTGCGGAGCGGCACCGGGACCGCCCTGACCCGGCGGCGGGCCGATCGGCGCACCGTCTTCGTCAACGAAATCGCGACCAAGCGCCACCCGCGTCCCCAGCACGCGGAAGATGTTCGGCGTCACCGCCGCCACGCGCAGCATGCGCGCCTCGCCGCGGTCGTCGAATAACGGCCGCTGCAACGTGTTCAGGCCGGCGATTTCGTCGAACGCCTTCACGGTGGTGCGCAGGTCGTGGAAATCGGCCGGCGCCATGGGGAAGTCGAGCACGTTGCGCGCCGAGAGGTCACCGGTGATAAACGCGAGTCGATCGCGGTTGTCATACGGAAGCGGCTGCAGAAGGACGGTGTTGATCACGCTGAAGATCGCCGTGGTCGCCCCGATGCCGAGCGCGATGGTGACCAGTGCCGTGAGGGAGAAGACGGGCGACTTGATCAGCGTCCGAAGGGCGAACGCGATATCCCTGCGCAGGGTACCCATGATGCGCTTTCCGTGTGGAAGGTGATGGCCTGCCGTGACTTCGCTACTGGGAACCGCGGACCGCCCAGTGGCCTACATATGGTGAGTCTGGTTGCTGTGGTTCGACACCTGGAAGGTACGAAACGCTGCCCCGCAGGGTCGTGCGACGAGTGCAAAGCACAGAGCGGAATGCGTTCCTCGCTCATGGACTTGGCACTCCCTGCGGAACGGTACGGGGTTACCGAGCGCTGGGTGTCATACCTGCACAAGTTGGAACGGTACATTGCACCTGAACGAGGACCCAATGAAACTGCGATTAGCTGTAGTTGCTGCCGTACTTGCGGTTGCTGCCTGTGCTTCCCAAACGACCACCACCGAACCGGTGGTCTATTCGCTCGCCCAAGCGGCCGATTCGGTCCAGATCCGTGTTGGTGAGACCATCTCCGTCGAAGGAACGCGGATTCAGTTCGAAGCAGTCGTTTCGGACAGCCGGTGCGCCATGGATGTGGTCTGTGTCTGGGAAGGCGATGCTGCTGTCCAGATTTCGGCACAACAGGGTGCCGATACGCAGTTGATGCAGTTGCATACCACGCTCGAGCCGCACCACAGCACGGCGCACGGCTACCGGATCGAGTTGCTCTCGGTCAGTCCTTATCCGCGCGCTGCGACACCAACGCGTCCTGATAGCTACTCCGTGTGGCTCCGCATCGTCCGAGTACCGTAGCACCGCGAGCTTCCAGAAGCGTCCCATTGAACACACCGCGTCTGCTGGCGCGGTGTTTGCGTTTAAAGATGGTATCCGCGAGAGACGGTTGAACTTGCTTGACCCAATTGCTGGCGGAGCTCACTCGCAAACCCGAAGCGCCATGTCCCGATTCGTTGGCTGGGGCCGCCGGTATGATTCACTGTGGCCAGACGCCGTAAAACACGCCATTTTGCTGCGACCCGGATGCAAGCCTCAGGCATTCATCACTCGTCAGGCATCCCGGCCGGCAGACTCGGCCGCGTGAGGAGGTAACCCGCTGTGGCGTGGTGGTCATTGTCGTTACGACAGCGATTTGCGCTTGCCATATGCGGAACACTGGCCGTCGTCATTCTTGTTTTCGGGCTCGTGACCTGGAATGAAGTCAGGTCTTCTGCCATCGACGCCGCCGAAACACGACTGGAGTTTGTCACCCACCGCATTGCTGACATTCTCGCGGCGAACATTGCGTCGCAGAAGTCTCAGCTCGCCGGGGTAGCGCGCGACCGGGGAATCCAGCTCCTGTCCCGCGGCGGCGACGGCGTGGCGCGCGATAGCGCCATCGCCCGTATCCACCGGGCAGATTCCAGCTCGAACTCGATCCTGGCCATCGAAATCTGGGATTCGGCCGGGGCGGTGATTTTTTCCTCCAGCGCGGACATCGGCACCGCCGACAACGCCACGCGTCGGCTGCTGCTGGGGACTCTGGCCGCCACCGATTCAGCGGCAATCGGTCCGATGCGGCTGGAAAACGACACCCTGCGATTCCCCACGTTCGGGCCGATCCGCATGGGTGGGCCGGTGCACGCCTGGGCCGCGGTCTGGTACAGGATGTCTTCGCGCGACAATTCGCGCTCGGTGACGGACCTGATCGGCCCCCGGTCGCGCCTGTCGTTAGGTAACGCCACCGGTGACCTCTGGAGTGACCTGAACGTCCGCGTCCCGGCGCCAGCGTTGCCCTCGAACGGCGCCGCCGACACGACCTTCCTCGGTGTCACCAGCGATGGGGATCGCGTCCTCGCGAGCCGCGCTCCCATCGTCGGCTCGCCATGGATCGTCTCGATCGAATTCCCGTACGCGGAGGTCGTGCAGCCCATCCTGGGCCTTGGCTGGCGCCTGGCGGTATTTGGTCTCGCACTCCTGCTGGTTGGCGCCTTCATGGCGCTGACACTCGCAGGTTCGCTGGCGCGCCCGATCGCCGACCTGGCCTCGGCGGCTGAGGGACTTCGCGCCGGCGACTACAGTCGGCGTGCGCCCACCGGTCGGGGCGACGAAATCGGCAACCTCGCCAGCGCGTTCAACATGATGGCGGACGCCATTGGCGACGCCCGGGTCAAGCTGCAGGCGCACGCGAAGGACGTCGAAAAGCGGGGCGCGGAGTTGTCCGACGCGTTGGCAGAAAACGCGCGCACCATGGCCGAACTCGACGCGGTCCTTACCAGCGCGCCGGTCGGATTTGCCTTCCACGATCGCGACCTCCGGTACGTACGCGTGAACGACCGACTCGCGACGGCAATCGGCCGGAGTCCGTCCGAGATCGTGGGTCGTCGGCCAACCGATGTGCTGCCAGGTATCGGCGCTGATATCGAGGAAGGCCTGTCGCGCGCGCTCGCAACCGGAAAGCCGGTGCTCGACCTCGAGCTGGCCGGCCCGAGCCCCAAGCGCGGTGAGCCGGCACGCGAGTGGCTGGCAACGATGTTCCCCGTACGCACGACAGGGCGCGATGTCGTCGGCGTTGGATCGGTGCTCGTTGACATGAGCGCCTACAAGGGACTGGAGCGGCAGTTCCTGCAGGCCCAGCGAATGGATGCCGTCGGCCGGCTTGCCGGGGGAATCGCGCATGACTTCAACAACATCCTGACCGCCATCGCGAGCTTCACCGAGTTCGCGATCCGCGCCTTGCCATCGAGCCACGCCGCAGTCGATGACCTGGTCCAGGTTCGTCAGGCCGTCCAGCGTGCCGCGGGACTGATCCGCCAGATGCTGGCGTTCAGCCGACAGCAGGTCATGCAGCCCGTTGTGCTCAACCTGAGCGACGTGGTTCGCAACCTGGTGCCCATGTTGCGCCGCCTGATTCCCGAGAGCGTGGCGTTGCACAGCTTCCTCGACCCGGATCTCTGGCAAGTGCGCGCCGACCCGGTGCAGATCGAGCAGATCCTCGTGAACCTCGTGGTGAATGCGCGCGACGCGATGCCAACGGGCGGCACGTTGACGATCACGACGTCGCAAGCCTCGCTCGACGAGGCCTACATCCGCGAAGGGCACCGCGACGCTGCGATCGGCGACTACGCGGTCCTTTCGGTGTCCGACTCGGGTGTCGGCATGGATGCGGCAACAAAGGCGCGCGTCTTCGAGCCGTTCTTCACCACCAAGGCGGCGGGACACGGCACGGGCCTCGGCCTGTCCACCGTGTACGGTATCGTGAAGCAATCCGGCGGGAGTATCTGGCTCTACAGCGAGCCAGGTCGCGGCACGACCGTGAAGATCTTCCTCCGGCGGCACGACGAGCCTGACGACTCGCACATTTCCGCCGAGACGCCGGCGGCGGTCGAGTCGAAGCCGGCGACGATCCTGCTCGTCGAGGACGATGACCTCGTTCGCGTCGCGGCGCTGAAGGCGTTGACCAAGCGCGGGCATCGTGTGCTCGAGGCCATCGACGGCGAGGCTGCCCTGTCGGTCATCGCGCGGGAACAGGTGCCGATCGACCTCGTGATCACGGACCTCGTCATGCCGCGGCTCGGTGGCAAGGAACTTGGCGAACGCCTCCGGTCGAGCGGCAACGAGGCGGCGATTCTTTACATGTCCGGGTACACGGGCGGCTCCCTGTCCCAGCGTGCACTGCTGGAAGAGGGCGCGGAGTTCCTGGAGAAGCCGTTCACGCCCGACCGGCTGGCGCAGAAGGTGGAGGAGATCCTTCGGCAAGCCAGGCCGGCGAGCGTGGCGGCGCGGAACGACGCGAAGGCCTAGTTCACAGCGGTGAGCTGGGCGGATACCGCCTTCCACGCCCCGTCTTTCCTGACCCATACGTCGATGTAGCGTGTGCGACCGGACGAGCCGTCCTTCCGGGTCCAGGTGCCTAACGCCGTCACCAGCGCGACGTCCCCGTGGACACGGATGCCGAGTTCGCTCAGGTCGTAGGTGAGCGTGGTGTGCGGCTTCCCCGCGTTCGCCAGGAACGTGGCGCGATCCACCACCGTGCCGCTGGTCAGGATGCACATGAAGTCCGCCGTCAGGTGCCGGTCGTACCAGTCTGCGTCGGAGTTCATGAAGGCACGGACATAGCCGGCGTTGAGTTCCCGGATGGCCTGCTCATCGTTGCTTTCCTTTGTGGCCGGAGTGCCGAAAAACGGCATGGCGATGAGCGACGCGGCGAAGACCTTGCTGCTGAGCGTGTTCAAGCTTCCCCGATGATCTACGGGCATTGTACTTTCTCCGTCTTGTTGAGTAGTCGAGCCTAACGTGCTCGATTCACGATTCCCGATTCCCGATTCCCGATTCCCGCTGCCATAGATGCATCGCCGCATAACTCCGCCACGGCCGCCACGACTCCGCGACGCGGGTCAACTGCGCGGTCGTTAATCCTCCCGCGTTTCGGCGAAGCACCAGGTCCGACGCCGGGAAGGCATCGGGCCAATGCAACGCGCGCATCGCGATGTATTCCGCGGTCCACGGTCCAATGCCGCGAACCTCCGTGAGTGCGCGCATCAACGACTTCACATCAACGTCAGGCTCCAGCGACAGCGAGCCGGTGGCGACAAGCCTCGACAATTCGTGGATGGTCGCTGCCCGTGCCGCCGGCAAACCGATAGCGCGGATCGCGTTCACACCTGCATCCGCGATTCGCTCCGCGGTCGGAGCCAGGTGCGTCAGCCCGTCAGGACCACCTTCGAACGGTGTGCCGAACAATCGCGTCAGGCGCCCCATGAGCGTCGTCGCGCCCGCAACCGAGACCTGCTGGCCGAGTATCGCGCGCACCGCCAGCTCGAAGCCGTCCCAGGCACCCGGGACGCGAAGCCCGCGCGCACCACGCCCGATCCGTCCGAACCCGCTCCGCACCAGGTGACGCTCGATCGCGTCAGGCTCGGCCACGAGGTCGAACAGGTGCTTGACCCGGGCGCACAGCGGCATCAACGCCGGCGCCAGTGTCGCGTCAGCCTCGAGGACAAGGACGTCGTGGCCGGCGAGCGCGGAGCCAGGCTCCGGCTGTCGCACCCGGATGACGCCCGCCCGGCCGTCGATGGCAACCGTGCGGGTCCACGTGCCTGACGAGATCTGTTCAACGCCTGGCGTGGCGCGCGCACCCAGGAAGGCGAGAAGCGCGCGCCACGCGAGTGGTGGACGGTACGCCAGCGTCAGCGTGAGATTCGGCTCGCGCGGTTCGTCCGTGCCTGACGAGACGCGATGTGTACCGTTTGACGACGGCTTCACGGCGCGGCGCAGGGAGTCCGGGTTCAGTCGGTACCGCTCGCGAAACAGCGCATTGAAACGGCGGACGCTCTGGAATCCACTGGCGTCGGCGACGCGCGTCATGGGCAGGCGTGTTTCGGTCAGCAGCTGCTTGGCCAGCAGCAGGCGATGCGTCTGCGCCAGCTCGATCGGCGACACACCGAGTTCCTGCTGCATCGCTCGACGCAGCTGACGGCCGCTGACGCCGAGGTCGCGCGCAAGGCGATCGAGTCCGTTTCCGTTGAGCGCCCCCGCCGCGATCCGTTGCGCGGCCGCCTGGGCAAGACGCGGCACGGCATCGATGCGCGCGCGTCCGGGCGCGAGCTCGGGCCGGCACCGCAGGCAGGGACGGAAACCGGCGCGTTCAGCAGCGGCTGCACTGCTGAAGTAACGCCGGTTCTTGCGCAGCGTCCGTCGCGCGGGGCAGATGGGACGGCAGTAGATGGTGGTGGACGTGATGCCCACGAAGAACACCCCATCGAACCTGGCGTCGGCCGACTCAACGGCCCGGTTGCAGCTCTCTCGGTCCAGCAGCATGGAACAAGCTTACAGCCGGCAACCCGCATTGTCTCGCCGTTTTCGGACGTCGAACACGGGGCGTTCAAGGGGAGGCAGGAGCCCGATTTACTCCCGTCCCCGTCGCGTCATTTTTTGCTGTCCTGAAGTATGAACGTCACCTTCATCAGCACCCTGTATTCCATGACCTTCCCCTTCTCGATGACCACCTGCTGACTCTTGATCCACGCGCCGGTGATTCCACGGAGCGTCTTGTCGGCGCGATTGATGCCCGACTTCACCGCATCCTCAAAGCTTTTCTTCGACGACGACTGGATTTCGGTGATCTTGGCGATGG